>DATHQS010000021.1:0-7249 GCA_035482455.1 Candidatus Acidiferrales bacterium
AAACCTTCGCCAGTTCCACCAGGTCGCTTTCCGGATTGATCGCCAGCGGCAGCTTATAGGGCACGCGCGCGAACTTCTCCGTCTTCTTCCACGTCTCGTCCAAATCACGGATGAGGTCGCGCAGCTCCGCGGCCTTCTCGAACTCATGCGCCGCCGCCGCCTTCTTCATCTCCGCCTCCAGTTGCGTCTGCATCTCGCGGCATTGCCCCTCCAGAAAATCACACGCCGACTTCACCTGCGCCAGATACTGCTCATGCGTCACATTGCCCACGCACGGCGCCGTGCAATACTTCAGGTGCGCGTACAGGCAATGCTTGTAATCCGCCTCGCCCGGCGTGAACACCCGGCACCCGCGCAAATTGAACTGCCTTCTTGCCAAGGCCACCGTGTTCCGCAGCGCCATTGAATTCACAAACGGCCCGAAGTACCGCGCCCCGTCGTCCTTCTTCAACCGCGTGAACGTGAAGTTCGGGATCGGGTCGTTCAGGTTCACCTTCAGCATCAGGAACCGCTTGTCGTCGCGCAGGCTGATGTTGAACCGCGGCTTGAATTCCTTGATCAACTTGCTCTCCAGCAGCAGCGATTCCGGCTCGCTCCGCACCACATGCACGTCGAAATCATGGATCGCCTCCACCAATGCGTTGAACTTCAGGTCCCACCCCATTCGCCGCGAAGATTGAAAATACTGGCTCACCCGCTTCCGCAGATCCCGCGCCTTCCCCACATAGATCACCGTCCCGAAGCGGTCCTTGTGCAGGTACACGCCCGGCTTGTGCGGCACGGCGCTTAACTTCTTGCGGATGGCTTCAGAAACAGGCACCCGTTGAATTTCCACGCAAACCCCCGCCGACGCAAAGAAATTTTATCCGCCACCCGTCACGGCGACCAACATTGCAGAATTCATCCGGATAACCCATGGCGCACTATGATCTTCCTCTCCCCGCCAAACGGGGAGAGGACCGAGGTGAGGGGCTTGATCCGCTTACACTCTTGCGCTGGGCTTGGCATTTTGGCGCTTGATGCTTGCTCCTTGGAATTTCTCTGGAGCTTGGATGTTGGACGCTTGGAGCTTTTTGCTATTCCGCCTTCCCCTTCCCGCCATTTCCCACCATGTGCTGGTGCACGAAAAAATAATACAGCCCGCCCAGCGCCAGCATCGCCCCCGCGAGCCAGAGCGTCACATGCTTGTACTTCAATTCCATCAAATCCTTGTCCTGCCCCATCTTCACCCCAATGTAGCACAACACCCCGCACCAGATCGCCGACCCCAGCAGCGTGAACGCCGAAAATTTCCAGTAGTTCATCCGCACGATGCCCGCCGGGATCCCGATCAGGTGCCGCACCACCGGCAGCAGCCGCGAGATGAAGATGCCCATGCCGCCGTAATGCGCCGCCCAGCGTTCCGCCCCCTCCACCTTCGCCGCGGAGACGAAAAAGTATTTTCCAAAATGCATCACCAGCGGCCGCCCCGCCAACCGCGACGCCCAGTACATCAACGTCGCCCCAAACCACGAGCCGATCGTCCCCGCCAGCACGATGCCCCAGAGCGACAGCGGAATCTGACCCGTGTACGCCAGGTGCGCCGCCGGCGGGATCACAATCTCGCTCGGCAGCGGAAACACCGAGCTCTCCACTGCCATCATCAACGCCACCAGCGGATAACCGCCCGATTGCAGCGCGTGCGAATACCAGTCATTCAACCGCTCAATGATTTGATGCATGAGCCCGTGGTTATAGCGGAAAAGCCGCCTCGTTGGACAGATTTTTCACGCCCTAATTCGTCCCCGCCGGCTGCGGCGGTGCGGGCACGGGGGCTGGGGCTTCCAGCGTCCCACCATTTGTCTCTGCTGCCGCTTCTGCCGCCGCTTTGGCCGCGATCGCATCATAATAGCTTTTGACTTCCGCCGCCGTCGCCGGTTGCGGCCACACCCAGTCGCGGGCCTTGGCATTTTGCCATTGCATACTGTTGCTCGTCACCGCTGGGGGAAGACTGGGGTCACCGCCATCATCTGTTCCATCTTCACCGACACTATAAAGCAAATACCCCCCATCTGCGGTGGCATGGTATTTCAACGGCTTGCCGTCATACGGATCAATCCGGACGGAGGCCATAAATTCCGGCGCCAGTTCATCAAGTTTTTCCGGCCACTTCCCATGTTTTAATTGGAAACGCTTCAACGCAATAGCGGTATCCACAATCCGTCCGGCCGTTTCCACCCGCAGCACCTTTGAAACGACATTGCCAAAATAAAAGTCTCCGAAGATTTCCTCCATGTCCGGAATGTTGAGCGCCTTAAAAAAGCCCGCCCCGACATTGGTGATTCCCAGCGATGACAAATGCTTTTGCATGGCATCATAGTCTGCTTTGTAAAACTGGCTTCGGTTGGTCTGCATTGCCCGTAATGTCTCCAGAACAATTTGCTGGCCTTGAAGCGCATGGAACTCTTCGGAATAGCTCCACGATGACCGCCACATGACTTCTCCCACCGCATAACGCGGCTTTTCAGTTATGGCCTGCCAGTCGGGCGGCCAGTCCCAAAGGCTGCTGCTCGCACCGCCTGAACTGCCCGATAAAGTTGTGGAAAAGCCAAATATTTTTTGGAAATTCTCGTGCGAAGACCGGGCCTTTTCAATTATCTCCACTCCCCACGCACGTTCGACCATAATGGCATTGGTGGCCTCTCCCATGAAATCGAGTTGCTCCCGACTTTTCTGCACTGCGGCCAGTTGGGCATCCGTGACATTGGTTGCTTGTAACAGCTCCCAAGTCGGCGCCAAGGCGATGGAGGCGATAGCGATTCTGACCAGATGGGAAATCAAGATTCCTTCGTCCCGGTTCCGCTGCACCAGTCCCAGCATCACCAGGATGTTGGTCGCCGCCGCACCCGGATTGCCGGCGTGAAGGTTCAAGATTGCTGCTGCCGCCAAATGTTGTGCCGAGCGTTTCATCGGTGCAAGATGCGGGAGCAACAGCTCAAAATTCTTTTTGTAATCCAACTGGAAATCCAGCTTGGGCCGGTCCAGAACCTTTTCAAGCAATTCGATGGTTTGCCGGTTGACTGCCATTTCAGCGGCCAGATCTTCCCAGGAATTGGTGAAGTCATCCCCGACCGCTTCCGGTTGCCTCCACCCGACCATCGCCTTGCCCGGTGCCACCAGCTTCATTGCAAAGGGAATCTTCGCATCGCTGGAACCGATCATCCTGAAAGCGGCCCGTACGTCCTCCACACTGTTGCTTTCCGCTGGAACCGGCGGCGGTGAAACTTCAGAAATCTCCAGCTTCTCCCCCTTCTCCCGCAGCAGTTTCTTATAAGCCTCGACCGCACTCTGCGGCCGGTGGTGCGCCGTCATCCAGGCACTGGCCATGGCCAGCAGCAGAAAAATCCCCACGCCGATCAATATCTTCCAGCGGGTTTTCATTCCTTTTTAAACCCTTCAGCCCTTCGTGAAAAAATTCCGCTGCTTCTCGCTGACCGGCATCCCCAGTTTCTCCATCACCTGCAACATGTCCTCCCACACGCGCCGCTTCTCCGCCATCGCCTGGTTGCGCAGCAGGTACGCCGGGTGATACGTCGGCATCAGCGGGATGCCGCGGTACTCGTGCCACTGCCCGCGCAATTTCATGATGCCCGTCTTGTGCAGCAATCCCTCCAGCGCCGTGCCGCCCAGCGCCACCAGCACCTTTGGCCGGATCAGGTCGATCTGCTCGTGCAGATACGGGATGCATGTCTCCATTTCGGCGGGCGTGGGCTTGCGGTTGCCGCTGGTCTGCCCCGGCGTATCCGGCCGGCATTTCAAGATGTTCGCGATGTACACGTCCGCCCGCGACAACCCCGTGGCCTGGATGATCTTCGTCAGCAGCTGCCCCGCCGCGCCCACGAACGGCTCGCCCTGCTCATCTTCATCCGCTCCCGGCGCCTCGCCCACGAACATCAACTGCGCGTCGATGTTCCCCACGCCAAAAACCACATTCTTGCGCGCCGCCGCCAGGTTCGGACATTTCACACAGGCCAGCGCGCGTTCCCGCAACGCCGCAAACGCCACCGCCTTGTCTCCCACTGGCGCCGGCGGAGTGAAAGTTGCCGGCACAGGTGCCGGCGCAGGCTTTGAACCAACCACCGGCACAGCCACTGGCCTCGCCGCCGGTGCTGGAGCAGAAAATGTCCTCGGTGCCGCCACCGGTGCTGCCGCCTTAAATCCCGCCGCCGCCGGCCTCGCTGGCTGCGCCAGCGCCCGCAACGTTTCCGGCGTGACCGCCACATGGCGCACCCCGCGCGACTTCAGCCCTTCAAGATGCTGGATTGTGGCGTCGAGCAACTGGTTGTAATCCGCTGACATGCCCGCATCGTAACGCCAACCCCGCGAATCACAAAAAGTATTTGTTCACAGCCGCCACCTCGCCCGCCCCCCCATCAACAGTTTGGGCGATTGCCTTCCCGTCACCTTTGCGGGAAGCTGTTCGTCCGATTCCAAATGAAACCTCTCCGCGCCATCTTTGTCGCCGCCTGCTGTCTTTCAGGCCTCATCGCGTCCGCGCCCGCCGCGGAAAATTTCGACGCCGGCTGGCTCTTCCTCAAGGCCGACGCCCCCGGCGCGGAGCAGGCCGCCTTCGCCGACTCCGCCTGGCGCAAGCTCGACCTCCCGCACGATTGGAGCATCGAAGGCCCCTTCGCCGAGACGAATAAGACCGGCGGGGCCGGCGCCTTCCTGCCCAGCGGCATCGGCTGGTATCGTAAACATTTCTCCCTCGATCAGTCCGACGCCGGCAAGTCCGTGTCCCTCACCTTCGATGGCGTCATGCAGAACAGCGATGTTTGGATCAACGGCTTCCACCTCGGCCACCGCCCGTTCGGCTACGTCAGCTTCAATTACGAACTCACCGGCCATTTGAATTTCGGTGGCGACAACGTCATCGCCGTCCGTTGTGACACGTCCGCACAACCCGCCTCGCGCTGGTATTCCGGCGCCGGCATTTACCGCCACGTCCACCTGGCCGTGACCAGCCCGGTGCGCTTCACCCCCAACGGCATTTTCATTTCCACCCCGCAGATTTCACCGGGACAGGCCACGGTGTTGATTGAAAGCACCGTCACCAACGAAACCTCCTCGGCCTGCGATATCCTGGTCCAAACCGTGCTCATTTCACCCGCCGGCAAGCCGGCGGCAGTCATCGAATCCACCAAGACCGTGGCGGCCGGCGCGGCGGAAACCGTGCGCCAGCAGACCGCCGTGCAGCGGCCCGCGTTATGGAATCTCGACACACCCCTGCTATATCACGCCGTCAGCAAAATCCTCGCGCAGCAGGCCGTGCAGGATGAAAGCGCCACCGCCTTCGGCATCCGCGATGCGCGGTTCACTAGCGACCAAGGTTTCGTGCTCAACGGCAAAAAAGTCGTCCTCTACGGCGTCTGCCTGCATCACGATGGCGGCGCGTTCGGCGCGGCCGTGCCGCTCGCCATCTGGGAACAGCGTCTCAACGCCTTGCGCTCCTTCGGCGTCAATTCTATCCGCACCGCGCACAATCCGCCCGCGCCAGAATTTTTGGACCTGTGTGACCGCATGGGTTTCCTCGTGATGGATGAAATGTTCGATTGTTGGACCGTCGGCAAAAACACTTACGACTATCATCTCTACTTCGATGAATGGTCACAGCTCGACGAACACGACGCCATCCTGCGCGACCGCAATCATCCCAGCGTCGTCCTGTACAGCGTCGGCAATGAGATCCACGACACACCTCTGGCGGAAAAAGCCAAACACATCCTCAGTGGTCTCGTCCAGGCCGCGCACGCCGCCGACCCCACTCGCCCCGTCACGCAGGCCCTGTTCCGCCCGAACGTCAGCCACGATTACGACGACGGCCTCGCCGACCTGCTCGATGTCGTCGGCACCAACTACCGTGACAATGAACTGCTCGCCGCCCAGCGCGCCAAACCGGAACGCAAAATCATCGGCACCGAGCAGCGTCACGACCGCCAGACGTGGCTCTGGTTGCGCGACAATCCCTCGCACTCCGGGCAGTTCCTCTGGACGGGCGTGGATTATCTCGGCGAGTCGCAGCGCTGGCCGCTCGTCAACCATTCCTCCGGCCTGCTGGACCGCACCGGCAACGTGAAGCCGATGGCCTTCGAGCGGCAAAGTTGGTGGAGCACCGTGCCCGTGGTCCGCCTCGCCCGCCGCACTGCACCAAACGACCGGATGCCCGAGGATCCCGGCTACGGCGGCCCGGAACTCCACACGCAGGTGCAATTCGCCGACTGGACATCGCGCAATCCCGCCCCGCACGATGAAACCGTGGAGGCTTATTCCAATTGCTCGGAGGTCGAGCTGTTCCTGAACGGCAAGTCCCTGGGCGCCCAAAAGATTCATGAAGACGCCTCGCCGCGCGTGTGGAAAGTTCTTTTCGCGCCCGGCACCCTCAAGGCCGTGGCCAAGAATGACGGCAAAGTCGTCGCCCAAGACGAACTCCGCACGGCGGGCAAGGGGAAGAAAGTTATCCTGTCCACCGAAACCAAAAAACTGGCACCCGGCTGGGACGATGTCGCCATCGTGCGCGCGACGATTGTTGATGCCAACGGTATCACCGTGCCACGCGCAGCTGACTTGATTTCCTTCAAGCTTTCCGGCCCTGGCGTCATCGCCGCCGTGGACAACGTCGATCCCGTCAGCCACGAACCGTTTCAAGCCGCTGAACGCCACGCGTTTCAAGGCGGCTGCGTGGCTTTCGTGAAAGCCACCGCCTCGTCCGGTAAAATCACCCTGACCGCCACCGCCGACGGCCTGACCACCGGTTCCATCACTTTCAAGGCATCGCCAGAACTGTCGAGATGAGTTTGCCCGGGTTTCTGGCATGATGTGCTGTCCCCTGACTGAACCATGCAAAAGCAACAACATCCCAGAAGCCCGTCGGGCACATTTGGTGTTTGGGTCTTGGTGCTTCTCTGGAGCTTGGATGTTGGAATTTGGATATTTCAATTGCCTTTGCGTTAAATTCCCAACCCGCACTTGCGTTCCCCCGCATCGCTGGCACTTTGTTTCGGCTCATGAGCACTCTTTCACAGGATGACATTCTGAACGCCCTCAAAGGCGTCAAATACCCAGGCTACTCCCGCGACATCATTTCCTTCGGCCTCGTCAAGGAAGTCGCTTCCAACAACGGCGCCGTCAACGTCGTCATGCAATTGACCAGTCCCAATGCCGAAGCCGCGCGCCAGATCAAAGCCGAGAGCGAGAAAATCCTCCGCGCCTT
>DATHQS010000022.1:0-15157 GCA_035482455.1 Candidatus Acidiferrales bacterium
GATCTGCGGAACTTGCGTCACGGTCAGGTTGACACTGGCGGAAACCGGGCCGCCATAGGCATTCGCCACGTAAAGGGTGTAAGTACCCGCCTGGCTGGGTTGCACATTGGTCAGGGTCAACGTTGCGTTGGTGGCCCACGCAATCGGATTGTTGTTATTGTCGTTCCACTGATAGGACAGCGGCAAGCTGCCTGCGACAGTGGCTGTGAACGTGGCATTGGCCGCCTGGTTGGTCGTCAAGTTGGAAGGCTGGATTTGCGTGATCTGCGGCGCAACACCCGATTGCAAATAATGCGTTTTTACCTGGGTGGCGCTGAGGACGTGATTGTAGATCGCCACATCGTCCACGCTGCCATACAACTGGGCGTCATAATTAGTGCCACCGTTGTTGCCCGATTGACGCGCGCCGATGCTCAACGGGGTCGTTGAGGCGAAGAGCCCGCTGCCTGCCGGAATCGTCCCGGTGCCGACGAGGTTGCCATCGAGATAAAGATTCAGCGTGCCGCCCGCCTCGTCGCATACGCCGACAAGGTGATGCCACAAGCCGTCGTTATTTATCAGATTCGTGCCATTCGCATGGAAGGCCGTGCCGGCCGCATTGCGGACGAGGAATCGCACCATGCCACTGGCACCATTGCCGGTATCGAGATCGAATTGCTCTCCGCCGTTGCCATAGCCGAGCGCCACGATGCAGTTGCCGCTCGTTTGGTATAGATATTCCGTAACCCAGGCCTCGACCGAGAATTCGGCATTGCTGCCATTGGGCGTGCCGAAATTGAGATAGGTTGGCCCGTTGCCGGCGAAATCGTTGGGGGGGTTGATAAACCCAAACCCGGCGGCGGTTTCAGACGGATCGCTTTGCACCGGGGCGAGCGAGTTGTAACCCGCTATGCCAAGCTGGACATTCATGTAGATGGCATTATTGCCCCCGGCGTAATCATAGGCGTTCGTGCCGCTGGCCTCATCCAGGCGGAAATAGGCCACCGGGCTGTCGGCGAGCACTTGGGCCGGATAAGGCGCCGTGGGATCCGCCAGCACTGTCACCGTGATGGGCTGAATGGTGGTCGAACCGTAGATGTTCGTGATGGTACAGCCGTAAACATTGGCGCCAAGGGCGGCCGTGCTGGGATTATAAGCTGCATTGGTCGCGCCGCTCACCGGCACGGCATTGGAACTCCACTGGAAAGCCCATGGCGTGGGGCCGGCGATCGTCATTTGGAGCGTGGGCGCGGTGCCGAGAAACACCTGGACATCGGTCGGGGTTTGCTGCAGCACCACCGGCGGTCCAAACACCGTCAACTGGGCGACAGAACTGGTGACCGAGTTGTAAGCATTGGTCACCACGACAAAATAGTAACCGGCATTTCCCAGATTCACCGGATTGAAAACGAGGCCGGCGTTGGTCTGTCCGGTCACCGGCGCCACCACGCTCGTGTTTACATTCGTCGAGTACCATTGATAACTGGGCGCGCTGCCCCGCGCTCCCACGCTCAAGGTGGCCGTGGTCCCGGTATTGTTGGTCGCTGACTGCGGCTGCTGCACGATGGTGATCGGCACGCCCGCCGCCGAATACATCTGCTGAATTTGCGGTCCCGTCAGGGCATTCGTGAAGTAAGCCACTTGCGCGATGTTGCCGTCAAAGTAACGGATGTTCGGAGTGTTGAAGGACGGGGTCATGTGCGAAGGGCTGCCGCCAATGATGGTGTCCAAGGCGGAGCCGGCGAGGCTGCCGACGCCATTGGTTTTTATGGCCAGCGCGCCATCCAGATAAAGGTAATCATTGGTGCCGTCGGAAACGCCCACGGCCATGTGCCAGTTGCCATCGTTGAACAGAAAGTTGCTGCTCACGAGCGTGGGGAGATTGGTGAGACCAATCTGCGGTCCGTTGCCCGGATTGAATTCATTGTCATAGTCAGCCGTGGAAGGATTGCCATTGTTGCCATTTAAGACCAGCCGCCAGGAGGCATCGCCACGGCTGACAATTTCCTGAAAGCGCGCGTCCACCGGATTGCCTTGAAACCAGGCCGCGACGGTCTGCGGCTGCGTGCCGGTCGGATTGAGTTGCGTCGGAGTGGTGCCTCCGCCGATGTCCACGCCGCCATAAAAACCATTGATGGCAACCGCTGACTGTGAATTGAAGCCCGCAAACGCGGGTCCGGCCACGCCCGGCGTGGTGCCAGGCTGATAGACACCGTTGGCCGCCGCGCCAATCGTGCCGTAGTTGGTGGCCACCGGATAGGTGCTGGGGCTGGGATAATTGTTGAACGCCGGTTCGTCGAGTCGCAGATAAATGATGGGGCTGTCACCGGTGACGACCTGGCTGTAAGGAGTCACCGGCGCCGTGTTGGTACCGGCCGCATAATGGGCCTGAACCTGGGATTGCGACAAAGCGGTGCTGTAAATCGACACATCGTCAATCCCGCCGCTGAATTCGCCGGCGCCGGTCGAGGACGAAAGTTCAAAACCCGTGCCGATCAACAGGGGTGAAACCGTGTCGGGAACGTAGCCGTTGTTGGCCGAGGCAATGGCAACACCATTGGAGTACATGATTTCAGTCGTGCCGTCGTAAGTACACACGACGTGATACCAGGTGTTCACCACCAGGTTATTCATGTCCAATTCGGCATTGCCGGTATTGTTGGCGGTTTTACCATTGTAAACTCCGAAGGCCAGCTTGCCTTGGAATTGACCGAAGCTGAAGCCCTGGATGTTGTTGGTGTAATTATTGGCCCCATTGCCTTGATTTTGATTGCGGCCTTCGGTGATGATTTCCCGTGAACTCGCCGTGAGATTGGTGGTCTTGACCCAGGCTTCAATCGAGAATGGCGCGGTGATGGTCACCGCCGGGTTGTATACGCCATTTGTCCAGCGCGGAATCACCACGTATTGGCCGGCACCGGTGGCGTTGGCGCACCACATGCCCTGATCGCCATCAGCGGTCGCACCAGCCACATGCAGAATGCTGTTGGTGGCATAGAAGGTATTGGTGTTCGCAATGCTCACCGGCTGGTACCAAGATTGGTAATAACCCTGGCCGGCCGCGCCTAACGTGCCGGAATTGGTCGCGATATACTGGCCGGCGGGCGGCTGCGTGGTTTCATTCAATGGCCAGTAAGCCACCGGGTTTAACTGCCGCACCGTGTAAGCATACGTGTTGGGCTGGAAAACCGTCACTTGGATCACCGCCGTGGTCACGGCGCCATAATTATTTGTCGCGACCAGATAATAACTGCCGGCGCTGCCGGTGGTGACCGGATTGAACGTCAGGGTGGAACCGGTCTGCCCGGCGGCGGGTGATCCATTCTGATACCAGGTGAACGTCATGGGCGTGGAGCCGGAGATGGTCGCCGCCAGGCTGGCGACGGTGCCGGCATCCAAACCCTGTGAGGTGGGCTGCGTACGGATGCTGGGAGGCACGCCCGCCGCAGAGTAAAGACCCTGGATCTGCACTCCGCTCAAGGCATTGGTGAAGAAAGCAACCTGGGCCAGGCTGCCGTCCAACCACCGGCCACCGCCGCCGATGCCGGAAGGTTGCGGAGCCGTGTATTGCGGATCGCCGCCCAGGATGACATCCAGCGGGCTGCCATTGGTCACCGTGACCGCCGCCGTGCCGCTCTTGGCAAGCAGGCCGTCCACATAAAGAAAATCATTTGTCCCGTCGCAAACCCCGGCGACGAGATGCCAGTTGCCGTCATTCACAAACATGCCGTTCGCGAGTTCGTCATTGACGTTGGCAAACTGCAGTTGCGGGCCGTTGCCCGGATTGAATTGCACACCGGCGTTGTTATCCAAATTCAGGCGCCAGCTGGCATCACTGTGGCCGGCAATCGTCTGAAAGCGGCCGACGCAATCAGAGGGATTTCCCTTAAACCACGCCGCGACGGTCACGGGCGCGTTGTTGGTGGGATTGAGCGCCGCCGGCAGGCTGCCACCGCCGACATCCACCCCCGCATTAAACCCATTGAGCGCGACGGCATAGCTCGGCGCACCGAAGCCGCTGTACGCCGGACCGGCAACGCCAGGAGATGCGCCCGGAAGATAGTTGCCATTGGCGGCACCGGCCAATGAGCCGTAATTGTTTGCCGTCGGATATGTGTTCGGAGCGCCGGCGCCGGCAAACGCGGGTTCATCCAGTCGGAGATAAATTTTAGGACTATCACCGGTAATTACCTGCGCATACGGCGTCGACCGGGCCGAGTTGGTGCCGTTATTGTAGTGGGTCGTTACCTGGCCGGCCGTCAGCGTCGTGTTATAAATGGCCACCTCATCAATGCCGCCCCCGAAAAGGGCATTGGCGCCGCCGCTGAGACCGAGTTCATTGCCGCCGCCGATGATGATCGGCGAAACGAGATCCGGGACGTAATTCAGGCCGTTGGCGACCGCCGGGTTTGCCGTTTTCGCGAGCACGCCGTTGGTGTAAACCGTCATCGTCGTGCCATTAAACGTGGCGACGATATGATACCACTTGTTGAGGGTCAACGAGGTGCCGGATGACGGAATGTCAATTTCCGTCTTGGTGCCGGCACCATTATAGGTATTGAAATAAAGGAAACCGCTGAACATCCCGAGCGCCGCGCCCTGAAGCTGGGTCGCATAGCCCGCGTTTGTATTCTGAACATTGTTAAAGCCTTCGGCCAAAATCGGCTTGAGCTGGTTGGCGGATGCGTTCGTCGGGAAAATCCACATTTCTATCGAGAATGGCGCCGTCAGCGTCACCGCGGAATCAGCCACGCCATTGGTGAAGCGCGGGATGACGACGTACTGTCCGATGTTGCCTTGCTGGAGGGCCAGATCACTGTCACCCACGATGGCACCGGCGACATGGGTGATGGAATTGGTGCTCATCAGCGCATTGGAAACGCCGTTGGTCTGCCACCAAGTTTCATAATAACCATTCGCGGCGGCGCCCAGCGAACCGGAATTGGTGGCCACATACAATCCTCCGGCTGGCGCGGTGGTTTCGTTCAAAGGCCAGTAGGCAACCGGCTTTAGGGCGGCTACGGCATTCGAATAGGAAGACTGGGCTTGCGCCCCTGCGCCGATAAAAAGAGCCACGGTTCCCAATATCGCGCGAAATAATGACACCGGTTTGTTCATAATATTTTGTCTGGAGTGCGGAATTTATTTTTGGCTGTTTGGGACGATCACGATCTGTTCAAGCGGTATGGATGAAAAGGCCCGGCACCGGCGGCGGGCATCCGGTGGACGGACGAACCGGGCGGGTCTTTGAAAAACAAATGTAGTTCACAGAACATTGGGACAGAGAATGCGGCAGTGATGTTACAAGTTTGATGTTACAACTTTGTTTCAGGATTTCCCAATCCGGTGGCGGCTGCGGTTTGGGTGCGGATGAAGACCGGACAATTGAAAGAAACACTTTTCCAAGGCCTCCGCCAAGGCAGTCTCTCTCGCAAAGAATTTGTCCGAGTGCATGCTTGAAACGTACTAGGAACTTCACGTGAGACCAATGGACATTTTGCGCAAATCCGGTAAATTTTGCGCAAGCGGTTATTTATTGCGCAAGCCGGTTTGACGGCCATCACACCGGCTTCAACCCGGCCCGTCAGCCCCTGCAACCGGCTTCAATTTGAGCGCGGATCGGGAGATGGAACGGTGTTGGTCAGGG
This sequence comes from Candidatus Acidiferrales bacterium, assembly GCA_035482455.1. Classification (GTDB taxonomy): domain Bacteria; phylum Verrucomicrobiota; class Verrucomicrobiia; order Limisphaerales; family UBA11358; genus UBA11358. The sequence goes on from DATHQS010000022.1 coordinate 5,627, forward strand.
GCACAAAATCTGTATGAACAACACCGCCGCCCGTGATGCTGTGCAGCGCAAAACCCAGTTCCCCGCCAAGCGGAAGCCAGCTCGTGGCCGGTGCCACATGAATGGTGATGCCATCCTGTTCGAAGACCCGGCCGTTATGCCAATGTCCGGCCAACAAATGTTTGATGCCAAGCCGGTGTAGCAGATCCGCTTCGCGCCGGGCATAGGGCTCGTTCACGGTCCAATAAGGTTTGCCATCAGGAAAGCCGCCATCTCGGAACAATGGGATATGTTGTACCGCAATGACCACCTTGCCTTTGGTTGGCGCCGCCTGCGCGGCCATCCAGTCCAGCATTTTTGCAGACTCCGCTTCCATGCCGGCGGACAACGGAGGAGATTTCTTCGCCTCGAATCGCTCATAGTTACCGAGCAGTTGGGAATCTAACGCCAGCACCTCCACATTTTTGACCTGAATGCGGTAATAGTCCGGGCCAAATTGTTTGCGGTAGGCTGCGAGGCCGTTCGTATCATGAAATTCGTGGTTGCCGGGCACATAATAAACCGGGGCGGCCAGGTCCTTGAGAATCATTTTTGCCTGCTCCCGGCTCTCCTGATTTTCTCCGATGTCACCGGAGATGATGACCGCATCAGGATGGCGTGCGTTGACCATTTCCACAACCTCGCGCAAATTCGCGGCCGCCTGGGGCGAATGCTTTTCGCCCAGGTGTGTGTCGCTTATTTGAGCAACGGTGACATCGTCGGGATTGGCGGCGACGAGCGAAGTGGCCACGCCACAGACCAGGCCGGCAATGTATGTTCGTAGTTGCTTCATCGGCACAAGGCAGGCACCACCCCGGTTTTCACTCCGCTGCCGGCGACCACATTGGCGGTCGGTCCGCCATGTTTGGAATGATTCGCCTCCATGAACCGGCTCCGCCGCCGCTCACGGAACTTTGACGCGGAAAAATTGCTGTGTCCCTGATACGACGTTTGTGAAGGGCGGGGTTGCGCCGGGCACATCGGCATACGGGCCGGCCACTTGACCGGCGGATTGCAGCCGGCCGGTCGGCCACGTCAGGATTATGTTGCCACCAGAATTTTGGATATTAAGCGTGACCGCGGGGATGCTCACCGTGGAATAATTTTCAAACGCGGAGTTGGCGGCGACCGTCATATAGCTGGCCCACACCCAGTTTGACGGGCTCAAGCCGGATTGGATGCGGGCCTCGTCCATCAGGCCATTGACAGGGAAGGCATTGCCTTCAAACTCGCCAAGACGCACGTCCTGGTTGGTGTTGAAGTCCGTCAGGACGGTGCCTGAAGCTGCGATGAAAGTGCCATCCACATAGAGCTGTGCCGAGCCGCCGGCACGGTTCACAACGGCGACCAGCTGATGCCACTGGTTGCTGCTGACGCAGGGTAAGGTGGTGGCATAAGTCGGGGTGCTGGCATGGTCTGAAGTTTCCAACAAAAGTTTGTGATCGCTGGCCCCGCTGGCCGAGTAAGTATTGACGTAAAAAGCAAACCCGTTTGAAGAACTGCCGGCCTTGCTGGCCCAGACCGCCTGGATGTTGCTGGCGTTCGTGGCTATGTCAACCCAGGCGGAGAGGGTGAAGGCGTTGCCAAGGTTTATCGTCCCGGCATCAAGGTACGACGTGGCGGCAAAGTTCTCGCCGGTGCCGAACAGGCCGGTCGTCGGCGCGGGCGCGCCGCCGGTCAGCGCCGGATTCTGTCCGGTGGAATCGGCATAGGGGAAGCCGCTTTCCTTCAGGTGATAGACCACGTCAAACGCCGGCAAGTTTTCCCACGGTTGCGGTACCCACACATTTGTGCCGGGCAGCGCCGCCGCCGGCACGGCTTTGCCCCAATAGGCCCAGATGGAGGTATTGGTCGAGAGCACCGGCACCTGCACCCACACGGTGGATACACCGCCCGTGTTCCATTGGTCGATTTCAAATGGAATGATGCGTGTCCCGCTCGCATCGGTGAACCGTAAGTCGGCTCCGTTGCCGGGGGAGACAAACTGCGCATACGAAAACCCCGGAACGTTCGTGCTCAGGCAGACCAGCACCGGGAAGTCCTGCAAGCTGCCTCCGTTGGTGTCGCCGTTGAAGGTGATCTGCGTCCCATAATAATTATTGGTATCGCTCAAGAATGTGCCCGCCACGCCCACGACCTCGGCGGTGCTCGAGTTCGCGCTGCCCAGGCTGTTGCTGACGGTGACACTGTAATAGTTCGTCCCCGTGAGGGCGCCAAAGGAATAGCTGGCGTTTGTCGCACCGGATATGCCCTGGCCGTTCAGCGTCCATTGATATTGTAATGCCCCCAACCCGCCACCGGCCACCGCAAACGATACGGGGGTGCTCTGCCATACGGTCTGGAAGAGCGGCTGCAGATCGGATTGCAAAGTGGCCCCGGCCGATGCGGCCGGGGAGACGGTGACATTGCTGAAGGTGGAGGTGTTCAAGACCGGGTTGTTTTTCGAAGTCACCGCCATCCCCACATACAGGCTGGCTCCCAACGATATGATGTTGGTGCCCACCGGGGTCCAGTTCATGCCATCAGGCGATGAATAGCCCGTGAGGACGTTGTTCGAGAGAATCAGTGATATCCAACCCGGCGTTGCCCCGGGAGTCATGCCTATCGTGGCGGTAGCTCCGCCGGTGCTGGTCCGGCTTTGCATCAAAACGCCTTGGGTCGGACTGACAAAAATGATTCCGTTGGCCGAATTAGCATCCAACGTGCTCCTGAACATGAGGGCCGCCTTCGCATACGGAGCGGTGTCCGTGATCGAGTTCACCTCCGCCACAATCTGCCCGTTGCCGGTCCAAGGTTGATACGCGAATTGAAAACTGTCGCTGCTGCCCCAGATGTCAACCCCGGAACCTGCCACCGTAAAGGTTCCATTGGTATAAGCGGCGCTGCCGTTGGTGCCGACGCTTCCGATATCCTCATTGTTCCAAGGAAACGGCAGACCCCCGTTCGCGACATAGGCGGTCGGCGTGCTCAGGTGGTCCCGGATGCAAGGTTTGGCGACCGCGTTAACATAGAGCTGATAGCTGCCGGAAGACAGGAACTGGCCGACATTGACCTGATGCACTCCGTTGGTCACAGCACACAACCAGGCCGCATTCCCCCCGTTCGTCTGGGCGTAAACGTCGTAATGGTCAATCGTTGCCTCGTAACCGGAAGTGATGGTCCATGCCAGGACGTTGGTGCTGCTCATCGCGGTGGTCAGCGCAAAATTGTTCTCCGTCCCGGACATGACTTCCGTGCCTTCCTCCCAGTCGCTCCAGGTGGCCCACTGCATGCGGGTCATATTGGCGGGCATCATCTTGTTGTAAGCGGCCGCCCGGGTGACTTCGCACAGGCCATTGCTGCTCTGCAAAAACTTGCCCAGCGACCAGCTTGTTTTCTTCGTCAATGTCCCGTTGAAATGCGCGCACATTGCCCCAAAGGCCTGCTTGGTATTGTTGGCCTTGATGGTGGCGAATTGGTTGGTGGCCGTGTGCAGGTTAAATGGGTCGGTGAAGAAGCCGCTGTCTTTGATCCCGCCCGAATAGTCATCCGTCCACAGATAGGTCTGGTCAACCCAGGCTGCACCGATTGAACCGGTGTCCTCCTGCACCCAAAGCGCGCCGGTGCCGGTGGTGGCGTTTTTGATGGCCAGCATTTGCGCGGCAGTGCTGTAGTCGCTGTCGTAGTTATACACGTTAAAAAACATCAAAATCGGTTTCCCGCCATTGACCGGCTCACACTCATAGTTCGTGTCGCTGAAGTATTGGGACTGGCAATAATTGATGTTGGCCTCAAGGTTGGGGACCCCCTCCCCCCCGCTAAAATTCCCAAAGACCACCATGATGATCATTTTGAAATTTTTGTTGGTGTTGCTGCTGCTGTTCAGATATTGCTGGACTTTCAGCGCCACGGAATCCTCATAGCTGCCCTGGCCATACCATGAAAAGATGATGCCGTCGAAACCGCGGCTTTCCAGATCGGAGATCTCCGCCGCCACCTGTGCGGCCGTATTGTCGTTCACCCCGATGTTGATATGCGAACTGTTGCCCCACCAACACGTGCCGTTCGCGAACCAGCGCAGGTCGGGCCGGCTCGAGATCAGGGTATGCACATTGACGTGGGAAACGTGTCCGGGCGTGATTGGATTCAAAGACATGTCCACCAGATTTGAATTGATGGGATAGGTGTCGCTGACCGTGTCCACGGCGGTGGTGGGCCCATAATTTGCCGGGAACGAGGTGCAATTGTAGCTTGGAAACGCCGAGGTGTTGTGATTGGTCAGGGAACCCAGCGTAACATTGAAGTTTAATCCAGACACCGTCGTGGCCTGGGCCAGCAGGCACAGTGCCAGCAGGCAGGCGGCGCGAAATGCCCGGCTTGGTTTCAATTGCTTGGATTCTGTTTGCATGTTCAAAGTTACAACGGCGAGCGTGGTTTTGTTTTCACCGCCCGCCTTGCGGCAGGTTCATCAAAGCCGGGCCGGTTCCCTCAACCAACAGGGCTCAAGGGTGTCCGGATCAGGTTTGCAAAAAATTAGCCCCGATTTTAGGGATGACAATGGACATTTTGCGTAAAGCCGGTACTTTTTGCGCAAACTAGCACCAATTGCGCAGACTCGTCACAGCATGAAAAGCCGTCAGCTTAAAATTGCGTTGGCCTTGCCCGACTCGAAACCATGGGGCATCACGCGCTTCTTCAATGGCGTGAACGACTATGCCGGCAAACATAAATGGCTTCTGACCGCGTGCCCGGTGAATCCCGAAAGCAGCGACGATTTCCCGCTTGATTGGTCCCGTTTAAAATCCTGGCATGTGGATGGAATCATTCTTCACGCGAGCGATCCCAAACAATTGGAGCTGTTCCGTAAATGGCGCATCCCGATGGTCAATATCGATGAGAACCGCGGATACGATTCAAAGATCCCGAGGCTGGGGCTGAACAACCAGCGGATCGGCCGGCTGGCGGCAGAACACCTGATCGGACTGGGGCTTAAAAATTTGGCCTATCACGGCGTCCGCGGACGGTGGTATTCAGACGAGCGGTTGGTGGGGTTTAAACAGGCGGCCAAGGAGGCGAATATGAAGGCCACCAGTTTTCTCCTGCCACACATGACCCGGGATGCCTTGTGGAATGAACGTTATGAGCCCATCAAGCGCTTGCTGAAAACGCTGCCGCTGCCAACTGGGCTTTTTGCCGTCCACGATTACCGTGCGCTCATCGTATTGTCCGCCTGCCGTGAAATGGGCCTGCGGGTGCCGGAAGACATAGCGGTCATCGGCGCGGACAACGATTTGATGGTGTGCGAGTTCACTTCGCCGACATTGACCAGCGTATGCATCAACGCCTACCGGATGGGTTATGAATCCGCCAGGTTGTTGGATCAAATGATGAACGGCGGACCGCCACCGACCAGGCCGGTCCTGATCGATCCTTCCGAGGTCATGGCCCGCGCCTCGACGGATGTGCTCCATGCCAACGACCCGGCCGTCAAGCGCGCCATCCAGTTCATGCAGCAGAATTATTCGGATTCGTTCACCATGGATGCCGTGGCCGAGTCCGTTGGCGTTTCCCGCCGGTTGTTGGAAATGCGTTTCCGCGCCGAACGAAAAACTTCACCGGCGATTTTCCTGGTCACATTGCGTCTCCAAAAGGCGAAAACCATGCTGGCCGAGCGCAACCGCAAGCCAACCGAGGAAATCGCCCGCGCCTGCGGTTTTGGGACCGGCAAAAATCTGCGGGCGGCGTTTCGGCGCGTGCTCAGTGCTTCGCCAAACGACTTCACGCCGGATTCTGTTTCCCGCTGATCGCCGCCTCCGTCGCATTTCACCGGATTACTTTTGTTTGGACATCGATGATTCAACCGGTGGAAGCATGGTGGCAATGACCTCATGCGTTTTACCATCGGCGAAAGCGGGCACAAGATTGTCCGGCAGGGGTTTGCCATCTACGACCAGTTCCACACGTCCGCCTTCAAGACGGTGCGGGTTGCGCACTTGAATATCATAGGTCGCGCCCCGCCAAGCGCGGATAATGCTGGCTTCTGGCCAGGCGGTCGGCAGGCAGGGTTGAACGCGCAAGCCCGCGTATTCGGGCTTGGCCCCGATCAACTCATTGATCAAAACCGTGTTGAGCCAGGCATAGGAACCGGTGATCCAGGTGAATTCCTGCTGGAAAGGGCGGTTCTTATGCTGGGGGCCGAAATAGCAGTTGGAATACAGGAACGAGGCGTTGCGTTTGGGATCCGTCGGGCCGGCCAGGCTGCACGGGGTGATGCGCTTGAATATATCATAGGCCTTGTCTGCCTTGCCCATTCGGAGCAAACCGAGAATCATCCAGATGTTCAAGTGGGTGTAAACCGTGCCGTTCTCGGCGATGCCGGGTTCCATGCTGGAGAGGCGGCCGATGCCGGGATCAAGTTCCGTGTACGGCGGGGACAGGAGCATGTAGCCGAGTTCGGTAAGCAACAGGCGGTCACATGAGTCAATCAATTGGCTGGCCCGCTCCGGGCTGGCGATGCCGGCGATGAGCGCCCAGCACTGCGGCTCCATAAAGATGCGGCCAAAGCGATTTTCGTGCGAGCCGATGGGTTGGGCGTCATCATCATAACAACGGCAATACCACTGGCCGTCCCAAGCATGGGCATTGACCGCAGTGGTGATGGCATCGCGCCGCCGGGTAAAATCAGCCAGGGCATCCGGACGCACAAGCCATTCCATGAGTGCGGCCATCTCGCGCATCGCCTCGGCATAGGCGATCGAGAGCCAGACGCTTTCGCCGCGCCCCTCCTTGCCGGCACCGGTCAACGAATCATTCCAGTCGCCGAACTTGATCAAGATCAAACCGTGGGATCCTTTGTTTTTTTCCAAGAAATCGAGGGCGGTGACGATATGCTCCAAGACGGAGGCCGAGGTTTCGCCGCCGTAATAAGGAACCTGCTCATCCAGCAAATCCCGGTCGCCGGTTTCCTTAAGGTAGGCGCAAAGTGTGAACACCAGCCAGAGGGCGCTGTCGCTATATGGTTTTTCGTCCACTGGATTCCAGCCGCGCAGGGCCAGGCCGGTGGAGAACTGGTGACGCAAAGCCTCCAATAGAATGGCGCGGGTGCGTGCCGGATTGAGCGCAGAAACGCCGAGCCCATGCTGGACGATGTCACGATAACCATTCCAGCCCCAGCGGCACCAACGGCTGCCGTAGCTCGCCCCCTGCTTGATCCAGACGTTCACCATCCGGTCAAAAAGCGGGTCAGGAGTTTTGACCCGGTTCGCGGCCACGAGACGTCCGTTCTGGGCGGCAAGCTGGGCGAAAAAAGTATCGGTGTGGCCAAGGTAACGCTTGCGGAAGAAGGCGATTTTGTCCTCATGATCGGTCGCGCCCAGCACCAAGGTCAATGGCTTGTCCCCGCCCGGCGGGATCACAAAATCAAATTGGAGGGCGCCCACGATCGCATCGGCAGATCCGGGCGTATTGGAACAACGGCCTGCTCGCACCGAGACGGGATCGGCCAGGCTTCCATAGGCGCCCACAAAGGCATCGCGCGAGCCATCAAAGGCTGCAACCGGCTGGTCGCTGGTCAGGAAGCCGGTGAGAAAATCGTGCGGCCGGCGAAAGGGGTGTTTGGAGGCGACGACCGCATTCAGGTCATGATTGAAATGGGCTTCGCGATAGATGGCGTCACCATAGCTGTTGAATCCCCACTTGAAGGAGAATTGAAACTGGACGTAGACAAATACCGAGAGATGGCGGGCACCGGCCCCGCAGTTCTTTATCCGCAAATCCCAGAGTTCGACCGGATCGTCACCGGGCGGCACAAAGATACGAAAGCTGGCCTCAATGCCTTCGGTTGTATTGGCCAGAATCGAGTAGCCTAAACCTTGGCGGCATTCAAACTTTCCGGCCGGCCGGCAGACCGGCTCCCAGTTCAGGTTCCAAAAAATCCCGGTGTCGTTGTCCCGGATGTAAACCAGGCGGCTCATCAGATGATCGCGGCCCACCACGTCGAAATCGCAGGTCCGGCCGATGCCGGTGAGCAGCTGGATGGCTTCCTTGTCACCGGGCTGGTAATCAAAGCAGCCCGCGCCGGTGTGCTGCACAACGGAAAAACATGCGTCGTTCCAGAGGAAATTGTCCAGCGCGCGGGGGGCATCGGGATTGGTCACGATGAATTCCGTGCCGTCCGCGTTGAAACGGCCGTAAGGGTGCTCGGTCAACTTGGCAGGCAAGCCGGCCGGGTCCATGATCAACGGGCCCGGGCGGAACGCCGCCGAAGCGGGCGCGCCATCCGGCCACGGAGCAGGCTCCATGATAACTTCCGCACTGGCCGGCCGGCCCGGGACACCCAAGGCGGCGCCGTTCCCATTGGAATGATTTTGATTGCTTGGTTTCACAACAGTTCCCTCAATTGCCATTGGCCGGATGGCCACGACTTTTTGTTAACGGACGCAAATGGTTGCTGGAGATATGGGCGCTTCATGACTCAGGATTTAAATTGCAGGACATAGTTCACCAGCCCGTCAAAGTTCGCGGTGGCAACGCCGATGGATTTATCCGCACAGCCGTAATAAACGAACAGTTTGCCGTTCAAGACGATGTTTGCGGTGGGAAAAACAATGCCGTGTGGGTAAAGCCCCTGCCGTTCATAATCGGCTTCGGGTGACATGATCGGCTCGGGGGTGCGGGCGATGACTTTGCGGGGCTGCCGCAGGTCAAGCATCATCGCCCCGACGTGATAAACCCCTTTGGCATCAACCGCGTGATAGATCAAGAGCCAGCCTTTTTTGTGTTTGAGCGGCGGCGTTGAGCCGCCGATCTTGCGCTCCCAATGAAACCGGCCCTTGGCGAGCAGATGGTCTTTGCCCCACTTGAGCAGGTCGTCACCGAAGCAAATCCATATGCCCGGATGCCGGGTGCCGTATTTGGGGCCGGTCCATTGCAACGGACGCCGGAGCAGCGCAAATTTTCCGTTTATTTTTTCCGGAAACAAAATGACGTCGCGATCGTCGACGGTGGGATCGGAGATGCGGCCAAGGCGGCGAAAGGTTTTTAAGTCCTTGGACAGGAGCAAACCGGACGCGGTCAGGTTTTCGCCGAAAGCTTTTGGCTGTGTCCGGTCGCGCGGGTTGAAAGCGGCGTTGCCGGCGGCCAGCCAGTACCGGCGCGGTGCATAAGGGCGGTAGGCGTAGGTGATGACGAACTGTCCGCCCAGCTTGACGATGCGCGGATCCTCAATGCAACCCGCATCCTCCCCATCCACGCTCGGTGAGAGCACGGGCCGGGCGGAAGAGCGCCGGAAGTTAAAGCCATCCTTGCTCCTGGCAAGGCCAAAGCGGATGACATGCGCCGGGTCATTGCCCGCACAGCGATAGAGCATATGAAAGACCCCCCGATGACGGATCACGCCGGGGTTGCAGACAGCGAGATTTTCCCACGCCTGCCCGGGATTGGGCGAAAGCACCGGATTTCCCTGATATTTTTCGAGCTTCATGGTGTTACAACATCAATGCCATATGAAAATAAATACACCCGTGCCGGCCAGCA
>DATHQS010000023.1:0-14670 GCA_035482455.1 Candidatus Acidiferrales bacterium
AGGTTTGAACGGCAAAGAAGTGGATGGTCGCGCTTTGACCGTCAACATCGCCCGTCCGCGTGAAGGACGTCCGGCCGGCGGCGGTGGTGGTCGTCGTGACTTCGGCGGCGGCGGCGGCCGTCGCGAAGGCGGCGGTGGTCGCGACCGTTACTAATCTATAATCTGGCAGAGCCAGAATATTTCAAGACGGGATCCGGTTTATCCGGGTCCCGTCTTTTTATTTAAATTTCCCCTTGCACGATTTTAATTTTTGGGTTTATATTAAACCATATGGTTAAATGTTCGAGCCGTTCATTAGATCGCACGTTCGCGGCGCTGGCTGACCCGACGCGCCGGCGCATCTTGGAACATCTGTCACATGGCGACAGTTGCGTGACTGACCTGGCCCGGCCGTATTCCATGTCCTTGCCGGCGGTCTCCAAGCACTTACGGGTGCTGGAAACAGCAGGGTTGATCCGCCGCCGCCGCAATGGCAGGGTGCATCGCTTGAACCTGGAAGCCGCGCCGATGCAGCAGGCCCAGCAATGGATCGAGGAGTACCGCAAGTTTTGGGAGGACAGCTTTGACCGCCTGGATGAATATCTGAAGGAACTGCAAGCCAAGGAGAAAACTGATGGCGGTAACAAATGAGACAAAATCTGCAAAAACAACAAATCGATAACACCAAGACATCCATGAAAACCACGTTCATCCAACCTTATCTGTTTTTTGGCGGCCGCTGCGAAGAGGCGCTTGAATTCTACCGTGCCGCGCTCGGTGCGACGGTGGAATTGCTCATGCGGTACAGCGACAGCCCGGAGCCGATGCCGCCGGGCCGGATCCCGCCGGGTTTTGAAAACAAAGTCATGCACACCACTTTCCATGTCGGCGGGTCAACGCTGATGGCCTCCGACGGCTGCGAAGCGGGCACCAGTTTCGCGGGCTTTTCGCTCCATATCTGTTTACCGACGGAGGCGGAGGTTGACCGCGCCTTTGCCGCGCTGGCGGCCGGCGGCAAAGTGGAGATGCCGTTGTCCAAGACATTTTGGTCGCCGCGTTTCGGGATGCTCACGGACCGTTTCGGCATCGGCTGGATGGTCAGCGTCGCGGTCTGACGGATTTAAACCAGCTTCAAAGACCATGCCGACTAAAAAGAACAAGGCGGTAGAAGATTGCGTCGGGCGGGAGTTCACCATCATCCGTGAATTCGCCGCGCCGCGGGAACTGGTGTTCGAGGCCTGCACCGATGCGCGGCATCTGGCGCAGTGGTGGGGGCCGCGCGGTTTCACCGCTCCGGTGTGTGAATGGGATGCCAAGCCCGGCAATAAAATCTACGTGGTCATGCGCGCGCCGGACGGGACGCGATATCCCATGGGTGGGGAGTTCCGCGAGGTGGTGCCGCCAGAGCGGTTGGTGACCATGACCGGGGCTTTGGACGAGCAGGGGGAATTCCTGTTTGAGATATTGCACACCATGACGCTTGTCGAACAGGCTGGAAAAACAAAGCTCACCATGCATTCCCGCGTCATCAAGGCGACGCCGGGCGCGGATAGATACATCGGCGGCTTTGAAGCCGGCATGACGCAGAGCCTGGAGCGGCTGGGTGAACTGCTTTCAAAAACAACCAAAAACGCAAACAAACTGAAAAAGAACCTGAACGCGTGGCTTGTGTCAGCCCTGATGTGAGCATCAGCCCCATCTATAATTATGAGCAATATCCAACCGACCCCGCCCAACACCTCTGACCGCGAGATCATCATCACCCGCGAGTTTCAAGCCCCGCGCGAACTGGTATGGGAGGCGATGACCAACCCGAAGCATGTAGTGAATTGGTGGGGTCCACGCGGCTTTTCCACGACGATCGAGACAATGGATTTTCGTGTGGGTGGCGCGTGGAAGCATGTCATGCAGGGGCCGGATGGCACGAAGTATCCGAATCACAGTGTTTTCGAAGAGATCGTGAAGCCGGAACGCATCGCATATTCGCACGGCGGCCATCGCGAAGGCGGACCGGGCGTACGTTTCAAGTCGACGTGGTCGTTTGACGCGCTGACGGCAGATAAAACGCGGGTGACCATCCGCATGGTGTTCCCAACGGCGGGAGAACGCGATTTTGTGGTCAAGGAATTCGGTGCGGTCGAGGGCGGCAAACAGACGCTGGAGCGTATGGGTGAACATCTTGCCCGGACGTTGTCGGAGCCGTTCGTCATCGCGCGCGAATTTGTCGCGCCACGCGAACTGGTCTGGAAAGCGTGGACGGAACACGACCGGCTCTTGCAATGGTTTGGGCCGAAGGGCACGATCATAAAAAAGGCGAACCTGGATTTCCGGCCGGGTGGACTGTTCCATTACTGCATGCAAACGCCGGACGGCAAGGAGATGTGGGGCAAGTTCGTCTATCGCGAAATCAACCCGCCAGCCAGAATCCTGCTGGTGAATTCTTTTTCTGACCAGGACGGCGGGATTACGCGGCATCCGTTCAGCGCCCAGTGGCCTTTACTGATGCTGACCGAATCGACTTTTACCGAAGAGGCGGGAAAGACGACGGTGACCGTCAAATGGCTGCCGCTCGATGCGACAGAGGAGGAACGCCGGGCGTTCGACGCCGCACGCCCCGGCATGGCGCAGGGCTGGGGCGGCACCTTCGAACAACTGGCCGATTATCTGGCGAAGGCGTGAGGCGGAAAATGCGCCCACGCACAGGGATAAAAGACCGGGTTGCGAAACTTGGAAAGTGAAATTAGAATAGAGTTCCAATTGAGGAAGGCTTATGCAAAAGATCACGCCATTTTTATGGTTCGACGATCAGGCTGAAGCAGCGGTGAGGTTTTACACCGCCATCTTTAAGAATTCAAAAATTCTGAAGGTCGCGCGCTACGGCGAAAGCGGCGCGAAGGCGAGCGGACGGGAGAAGGGGTCGGTGATGACGATTGCCTTCCGTTTGAACGGACAAGAGTTCATTGCACTGAACGGCGGCCCCATTTTCAAATTCACCGAGGCCATCTCGTTTGTCGTGAACTGCAAGACGCAGGCGGAGGTGGATCATTTCTGGAAGAGGCTCTCCGCCGGCGGCAAGGAAATCCAATGCGGCTGGCTCAAGGACAGGTATGGGATCTCCTGGCAAATCGTCCCGGAGGCTTTGGGAAAAATGATGAGCAGCAAAGACGCCGTGAAATCGCAACGTGTCATGCAGGCCATGCTCCAGATGGTCAAACTCGACATCAAAAAATTGAAGGATGCTTATGAAGGTTGAAAACAAGGACAAACATGCGCTGGTGTTCACGCGGACGTTTGCCGCGCCGCGTGACCTGGTGTTCCAGGCGTGGACGACCGCCGACATGGTGAAGAATTGGTGGGGCTGCGGCCAGTTTCCGGCCTGCCACGTGGAAATGGATGCGCGTCCGGGTGGCGCGTGGCGGGGTTGCCTGCGCGCGGATAACGGTGATGAAATCCACCTTGCGGGCAGATTCATCGAGGTGGTCCAGCCAGAGCGGCTGGTGTTTACTTTTGTCCGGATGGCGGCGCCGGAAATCGGTGTCGAGCCGGTGGACACGCAGGTGACGGTGACTTTCACTGAGCAGGCGGGAAAAACCCTGATGCGATTCCGGCAGGAGATCTTCACGACTGCGGATCTGCGGGACAACCATCAGGACGGCTGGACCACCAGCTTTGCCCGGCTGGACAACATTTTTGCCACGCAGGAATCCATGGCCGCATCATAGACCACTGAAACCAAACCCCGCCTGTCGGGGAAAAGAAACGGAGCAGATCATGAGCACAATCCGGGTATTGGTCGGCACGAAAAAAGGCGCGTTCATCCTCACCGCGGATGGCAAGCGCAAGGACTGGCAGGTAAGCGGGCCTCATTTCGCGGGCTGGGAAATGTACCACCTCAAAGGTTCAGCGGCGGACCCGAACCGCATTTATGCTTCGCAATCAAGCGGGTGGTTCGGGCAGATCATCCAGCGCTCGGATGACGGCGGCAAGACCTGGAACACGCCCGGCAGCAGCGCCGAGGAGTTGAAGGGGCCGGAAGGCATGCCCAAGGGCGAGAGTAATAAATTTGTGTATGAGGGTGTGGCGGGCACGCACAAGTGGTATGACGGCTCGCAGCATCCGTGGGAATTCAAGCGTGTGTGGCATATCGAGCCATCGCTCACCGACCCGGACACCGCCTATGCGGGTGTGGAGGACGCGGCGATCTTTAAGACCGCCGATGGCGGCAAGACGTGGAAGGAGCTTCCCGGCCTCCGCAAAGCGAAGGGGAATCTCTGGCAGCCCGGCGCGGGCGGCATGGCGGTGCACACGATATTGTTGGATCCCAAAAATGAGAAGCGCATCTATGTCGCCATCTCCGCCGGTGGCGCGTTCCGCACTGATGACGGTGGCAAGACCTGGAAGCCGATCACGCGCGGGCTGAAATCACCTTATGAGCTGCCCGATCCCGATGCCGAAGTCGGCCATTGCGTTCATCGCATGACGTTGCACCCGTCGCGACCGGACGTGCTGTTCATGCAAAAACATTGGGACGTCTTGCGCACCGATAACGCAGGCGACCAGTGGAACGAGGTCAGCGGAGACTTGCCGACGGATTTCGGCTTTCCGATCGATGTCAATTTCAACGAGCCGGAGACCATTTACGTCGTGCCCATCACGAGCGATTCGTTGCACTATCCACCGGAAGGAAAGCTGCGCGTGTATCGCAGCAAGACCGGCGGCGGCGAATGGGAGCCGCTGACGAAAGGCCTGCCACAGAAAGATTGCTACGTCAACGTGCTGCGCGATGCGATGGCCGTGGACCAGCTCGACCAGTGCGGAATCTATTTTGGCACGACCGGCGGGCAGGTCTATTGTTCGGCCAACGGCGGTAATTCATGGAACGCAATCGTGCGCGATCTGCCGGCGGTCTATTCCGTTGAAGTCCAGACCCTGCGATGATCCGCGTCGTGCTGCCATTTCATCTTCGTAACCTTGCGCGCGTAAGCGGCGACGTGGAACTGGACCTCGCTGCGCCGGTGACCGTCGGCGCGTTGCTGGATGCCCTGGAGGCGAAGCACCCGGTTTTGTGCGGAACCATCCGCGACCACGACACACTGAAGCGACGTCCGTTTGTCCGGTACTTTGCCTGCAAGGAGGACCTGTCACTCGAACCAACGGAGACCATGTTGCCAGATGAAGTTGTGAACGGCCGGGAGCCGTTTCTGGTCGTGGGGGCGATGGCCGGCGGCTGAAAAATCAAATTTACAACCAAACCTAACCATCAAATATGAAAAAATGCCTGCCTATCATCGCCAGCATCGTGCTCGGCTTAGCGTTCATCATGGCCAGCACCATGTACTTCCTTAAACTCGGACCGACACCAAAATTTCCGGAAGGTTCGCCCATCGCCCAGTTCATGGGCGCGTTCGGACCTACGGGCTATATGAGCTTCGTGAAAGTGTTTGAACTCACGGGCGGCCTCATCGTGATGATTCCGCGCCTGCGGAACATCGGCCTCTTGTTGTTGGGCCCTGTCATTGTGAACATAATCGCGTTCCATACTTTCATCACCAATGGCGAGGGCCTGCTCAATCCGATGCTAGACGCCATCATCGTGTGCGCGCTGTATCTGCTCTGGGATGCCCGCCGGAAATTTGCCGGATTGCTGAACTAAACCCTTAAACGAAAGAACAATTATGATCCCCATCCTTCTCGCCCTTGCGTTTATCGCCCTCGTGTTCATCATCGTTGTCACCGGACAGCCTGGTGAATTCAAGGTTTCCCGTTCGGCGACGATCTCCGCGCTGCCGGACAAAGTCTTTCCACATGTCAACGACTTGCATAAGTGGGAGGCGTGGTCGCCGTGGGCCAAGCTGGATCCGAATGCCAAAAATACCTTTGACGGCCCGGCGCTGGGCACCGGTTCATCGATGGCATGGGATGGCAATAACAAGGTCGGCTCCGGCAAGATGACCATCACGGACAGCAAGCCGGGCGAAGCCATCCGCTTCCAGCTCGTCTTTCTGAAGCCGATGCAGGCGACGAATACCGCTGAATTCACCTTTCGGCCGGAAGGCGACCAGACCGTGGTGGTATGGTCGATGGCGGGCAAAAACAGTTTTGCCGGCAAGATGTTTGGACTGCTGATGAATTGCGACAAGATGTGCGGTGACCAGTTTGAACGGGGGCTGGCATCGTTGAAGCGCTTGGCGGAGGCGTAATAGCCCTGCAACTGAAGATTGGCAACCGCGCCGCGTCGCGCTAGAGTGGCGCGCATGGATCCGCAAAACCATATTAAAGGAGCACGCGTTTACCTGTCCGGCCCGATGGATTTCGTAGCCTCACGCGCCACGGAAAAGAAATTCGGCTGGCGCAACCGGGTGGGCGATTTCATCCGCTCGTTCGAGGGCATCGTCTTCGATCCGTGGTTCAAGCCCGCCGTGCGCGGATTGCACCAATACGGGCTGGAGGACCTGAACACCCTCGACGCGCGCGAGAACTGGACGTTTGCGCCGGATACGCATGGCGACCAGGTGCGCGCGCAGATCGCGGAGAAATTCTGGGAGACGCTGCACATCGACCTGCGCATGGTGGACACAAGTGATTTCACCATCGCGTATTGCCCGACGAACATCTACAGCGTCGGCACCGCGCATGAGATCATCCTGTCGCGGCAGCAGTTGAAGCCGGTCTTGTTCGTTAGTCCGCCCGTGACCTTTCCTTCGCTGGAAAAATTGCGGGCTCATCTCAAGAACGACCCCGAAGGTTCGGCGCTGCTCGAAAAGCTGGCCGCCGAGGTTCCCATCAAGGCGAACCCGCGCGCGATTCCGAGCATGTGGTATATGCCGCTCATCGGCTCCGGCAATTTCTTCGACGGCTTTGGTTTCAAACCTTATATCGAAAAGTTTGGCTGGCAGCGCATCCCCATGGACGACCAGGAAGAAGCGCATCCGCCTAAAAACCCGCTGCTGCCCTATCTGGAGAAACTCGCCAAGGAGGTTCCCAAGCGCTGGGACCACAAGCTCAAGGCCTACGTCCCTAATGATGAGTGGTTGCTCTGGGATCTGGAAGGCCTTGGTAAAAATAACCCGGCCGAGTGATGTCTAAGAACCCTGCCATTCACCCGGCGGTCCGCATCGGCCATGTCCATCTCAAGGTGGCAGACCTCGACCGCGCGTTGAAGTTTTATTGTGGTGTGCTGGGATTTGAGTTGCAGCAGCGTTTTGGTTCGCAGGCGGCTTTCATATCGGCGGGTGGTTATCATCATCACATCGGGCTGAACACGTGGGAAAGCAAGGATGGTTCACCGCCGCCGCCGCACAGCACGGGGCTGTATCATCTGGCGATTCTGTATCCAGACCGGGCGACGCTGGCGGATGCGTTGCGCCGTTTGATGGCCGCCGGTGTAGAACTGGACGGCGCGGCGGATCACGGCGTGAGCGAGGCGCTATACCTGCGCGACCCGGATCAGAACGGCGTGGAGCTTTACCGCGACCGGCCGGAGTCGGAATGGCCGCGCACACCGGGTGACGAACTGGCAATGTACACGCGGGCGTTGGATTTGGATGCGTTGCTCAAAGAGTGATGGAGGCGGCTCGCTTCCCCGCCGGCTTCTGCTAAGCTTCCGTCCGTTTGATGAAGAAGATCACCAACATCGCCGCCTATAAGTTTGCCACGCTGCCGGATCTCCGGGCCTTACGGGCGCGTCTGCTCGCGCAATGCCGGGCGTGGGAATTGAAAGGCACCATTCTGCTGAGCGTCGAGGGCATCAACCTCTTCGTCGCGGGTGAGCGCGACAAAATTGACCTCCTCCTCGCGGAACTCCGCAGCCTGCCGGGCCTGTCCGATCTGCAGCCCAAAGTCAGCGAGACGGATCACCAGCCGTTTTCTCGGATGCTGGTGCGGATGAAGAAGGAAATCATCGCGTTCGGCGTCGAAGGCATCAACCCGGCGCTGCGCACCTCGCCCAAACTTTCCGCGAAGGAACTCAAGCAGTGGCTCGACGAGGGTCGCCCCGTCACGTTGCTCGATACGCGCAATGATTACGAGGTGAAGCTGGGCACTTTCAAAAATGCCGTGCCGGCGGGCATCGGCCACTTCCGCGATTTTCCCGCCGCCGTCCGCCGGTTGCCACCGCAACTGAAAGAGCAGCCCATCGTGATGTTTTGCACCGGCGGCATCCGCTGCGAGAAGGCCGGGCCGTTCATGGAGAACGAAGGCTTCAAGCAGATCTTCCAGCTCGAGGGTGGCATTCTCAAGTACTTCCAAGAATGCGGTGGCGCACATTACGATGGCGAATGCTTTGTCTTCGACCAGCGTGTGGGCTTGGACCCGAGCTTGCAGGAGACGGATGCCACCCAGTGTTTCCGTTGCCAGACGCCGTTAAGCGCGGATGATCAGAAGGATTCCCGTTACGTCTCCGGCCAGTCGTGCCCGTTCTGTTTCAAAACGCCCGCCGAGCAGATGGCCGCCAACATCGCGCAGCGTCACGACGCCATCGCACGCGCCATTTCGCCGCTGCCCGGCAGCGTGCCGTACGATAACTACAAGCCCGTCAATGTTCCCTCCGACTGCGACCGCAAGACTTTGCTCGAGGTTTTGTGTCGTATCTGTTCGCACATCTCCGCGGATCATTGGGAGACGGAATGCGCGCGCGGTCTGGTGCTCGACATGGATGAGCGGCCGGTCGCGGCGGATAAAATTGTCCGCGCCGGCGAGCGCTACCGGCATAAATTCCCCAACATCACCGAGCCGGATGTGAACGGTCGCGTGGAGATTCTGCACGAGGACGAGGCGCTCATCGTGATCAATAAACCCGCGCCGCTGCCCATGCATTCGAACGGTCGCTTTTATCGCAACACGCTCCAATACATCCTCAACACCGTTTATCACCCGCAGAAACCTCACCCCGCACATCGCTTGGATGCGAACACCACCGGCGTCGTCCTCATCACGCGCACCCGGCACTTTGCCGGCAAGCTGCAACCGCAGTTCGAGCGCGGCGAGGTCAAAAAGCTGTACCTCGTCCGCGTCCAGGGCCGGCCGGCGGCGGAAACTTTCTTCTGCGACGCCCCCATCGCCGGCGAGTCCGGCCTGCTCGGTTCCCGTGCCGTGGACACGGAAAACGGCCTCGCCGCCCGCACGGAATTTCGCGTGCTCAAACCACTGGCCGACGGCTCGACGCTTCTCGAAGCCCGCCCGCTGACCGGTCGCACCAATCAAATCCGCCTGCACTGTGCGCATCTGGGTTTTCCGGTCGTTGGCGACCCGGTATACCGCACCGGCGGCAAGCTTGGCGATATCCAGACCCTCGGCGTAGACGATCCGCCGCTATGCCTGCACGCGTGGAAGATTTCCTTCATGCACCCGCAAACCAAAATGTCAAAGAGCTTCACCGCGCCGCCGCCGTCGTGGGCGGCTTGATCAGCCATGCAGCTTCACGGCCTTTTCCGACGCCCCGTTCTTGAACGCCACCGGCGTCGCGGCTTTCGAAATATCACCGCCATCAATTGTGATCCCTGCGTTCGCCGCACCCTCCACTTGCAGGAAAACCGGCGCCGGCTTGATCAGCCGTGTCGCGCTCAGCAGCACGTCCTGCGATTCGATGAACCGCAACGCCGATTCCGCCGCCGGGTCACCCTGCACACTGAGCCCGTTCACGGACGCGTCACTGACGTGGTCGAACACGATCGCCGGCCGCAAGTCGGACGCGGCGATCTCAAACCGCACATTTTGCAACGTTAGTCCGCGCACCTGCCGCGCATACAGCGCATAACACGGAAAAATGCCCGCGGCATAATATTCGCCGATGGCCTTCGGCACATCGCGCACCGCCGCCTGTTCCGCGGTGCCGCCGCCGGGGAAGGTGATGTGCACATCGTTGAAGCTGATGTTCTCCAGCCAGCCTTCGCCGACGGCGTTCAGCCCGATGCACGAGAATTTTTCACCCGGATTGTATCCGCTCTTCCACTCGGATTCCGGCAACGGGAACGGCTTGACCACCGTCGCGCGGATGCCGCTGAACGAAATATTTCGGATGATGCCCGGCGGCTGCGTCAGGTCTTCCGGCGTCGGTTCTGGTTCATATCCGCCCGGCAGATTGTTCGTGGAGGTGCCGGCCAGTCCGTTGGTTGCCACGTTGGCAACGATGTTGGTCTCCGCGCCGGTCATTGCCCCGCTTGGTGAATTCGTCTGCCCGCCCGCGAGCATCGCCTGCCGTCGCCGCCCGCGCGCGCCCAGCCCGATGGAGATCGGTCCCGTCACATTGTTCATGATCAAATTCGAGAACATCATGTTCTCGAAACGCGAACTGGGGCTGCCATGCAATTTGATCGGACACCCGAACACCGTATCAATGATGCAGTTCGTCACGCTGATGTTCTCCGCCGAGCCGCCGCCGAACCGGAACACCGACCAGCGCGTGCTGAACGTGCAATCCGTCACCGTCACGAACTTGCAACTCCCGAACAGCGCGCACGCGTCGTCCTGGCACTGGATGTCGCAGTTCGCCACGTGCATGTATTCGCAGCTGATGAAGTGGAAGCCGTCGTTGTTGCTGATCACGCGGCTGCGCAGATGGATGCCGCTGAACCACGCGTAAGTGCATTGCACGATGCGCATGGAATGAAACGCGCAGTCTTTCAGAAAGATGTCCCGGACGTGCAGATTCTTGCACCGGTAAAACATGAGGTGATACGGACGGTGGCTGCCGCTGATGCCCGCTGGCGACGGGTCGCCGCGGTTGGGACCATGGAACCGCGAGCCGTGCCCGTCGATCATGCCCGGCCCTTCCACCGTGATGTTCTCCGCGTTCACCGCGAACAGCAGTCCCGTGTTCCCGTCCTCCAGCGTCGTGTCCCCATGCAACGGGATCGCGTCGGCGGCAAAATAATCCGGCCCGTGATCGCTGCCGAGCAAAACGCCCTGCGCCGCGATGTGCAACGTCACATTGCTCTTCAACTCCGTTGTACCGATCACGAACGTCCCGGCGGGCACGAGCACCGTGCCGCCCTGATCCTTGTTGCAGGCATCGATCGCCGCCTGTAACGCCGCCGTGTCCAGCGTCGTGCCGTCACCCTTCGCGCCAAAATCGCGGATGTTATACGTGCGCGTGCCGTTGGTTTTGGCCGGGGCAGGGGAGGCATCATCCGCGCGGGCGGAAGCGGCCAGCAGGCCGGAACCGGCGGCGGCGACGGTGGAAACGGAGGCCAGCCCCAGCCATTTGCGCCGGGAGAAAGGTTGTTGTTCGGTGGTATTCATGGTTCGGGGTGGACGCATTCTGAACCAATCTCGCAGAGAAGGGGAGTGGACATTCGTTCAGGTACCTTTCTTGTCCGGAGCCGGGCTGGGTGCTGCGTCGCCTCGAAAAAGTTCTCGTCTGCCCGGCGGAACCAGACCAAACTAGGATGATGAATCTGCGTTTTGCCATCCGTTCCGTAGGCCTCATGGCTTTGGTCATTGCCTCCATCAGCTTTCCCGCCCTTGGCCGTGCCGCCGACAGTGACCGGCCGCAGACCTACGAGATTCGGGTTTACAGCACCAAGTCCGCGGAGCAGCAGCAGCGCATCAACGACTACTGGCAGCACGTCGCCGTGCCTGCCTACAACCGTCTTGGCTGCCAGCCCATCGGCGTGTTCACCGAGATCCAGGATTCCGTCACCAACAAGATTTACGTGTTCATTCCGTGCGATTCGGCGGAAGCCTTTGCGGCGATTCCTGCGAAGCTCGCCGCCGACACCGCCTACCAGGCCGCCGCCGCCGAATTCCTGAACGCGCCGAAAACCAATGCCGCCTACGAAAGCTTCTCGACCTCGCTGCTCGTGGCCTTCGACGGCATGAAACACCTCGTCGTGCCGCCGCCGGACAAGAAGCCTGAAATCTTCGAGCTGCGCACCTACATCAGCTCGAGTGAGGGCAGGGGACTGAACAAGATTCACATGTTCGAGAGCGGCGAAATCACCGTCATGAAGGAAGTCGGCCTCGCGCCCATCTTTTACGGACGCACCCTGTCGGGCCCCGTGATGCCCAGCCTCATGTATATGACCTGCGGCGAAAACCCCGACGCGCATAAGAAACATTGGGCCGGCTTCTCCGCCGCCCCCGTGTGGAAACAACTGCAAGCCGACCCGCAGTTCAAGGACAACATGACCACCGCCATCAAGGTCATCCTTAAACGCACTGCCGCCTCGCAGATTTGAAGCCACGCGTTTTCTCTTTAATTCGGAACGATGCCGTCTAAATTTAACGCCAAGGTGCCGAGGCGCGAAGCCGCAAAGCCCGCCAGGCAAATCCACCATCAAGTCTGCCGGCATTGCCCGTAACCCAAATGTGACATCCAAGCGCCTGATCAAGATTTTAGAAATTCTTGCGTCTTTGCGCCTTGGCGTCTTTGCGTTAAAGGTTTTCTGCATGGTTGCGGTTTAATTCAGTTTGGTGTCAGGTAAGCCTCCAGCCAGCCGAGCACCCGCTCCCAGTGCTCCGCGTTCCCGAAGGCCGCCTCGCTCTGGCCGATGAATCCCTCGTCGCGCACGGTCACCCGCGTGCCGGTTTCAATGGGGTCCAGCCGATAGGTGATCGTCGTCTCTTGTGTGCCCAGCAGCGGATGTTCCTCGAATTTCCGCGTCATCACAATCTTGCGTGGTTCCTCGATCTCGGCGAACTCCCCGCTGCCGCCATTCGTGTTTCCATCCACAAACTGGACGTCCACGCTCCACCGCCCGCACGCGCGGAGGTCCGCCTGCCAGTTCTTCCAGCGATAGAAGCCGGGATGCCCCCACCACTGCTCGACCTCGTTCGTGGTGAGCGCCCGGAAAACGCGTTCGGGCGATGCCTCAATTTCCACCGTCGCGATGATTGTGCCAGCACCGCTGTCCACGACTGCGCGCGGGGCGTGCCATTTCCAATAGTTCGGCCGCCGGAAATCGGCTTTGACCTCAGTTTGCATAATTGATTCCATGTGCCAGGGGTTTCGCGCGATCAATCATGACCGCACGAAACCATGAGGCCCTTGCCGGTCTCGAGGAACGACTTGAGGCTGGAGAGCACGAGCGGCCAGCCGCGGGAAACATTTTTCGCCGTCTCCGACCCGGCCTTGATTTGGTTGTGGGTCACCCGGAGGTTCACCA
The DNA here is from genome assembly GCA_035482455.1 of Candidatus Acidiferrales bacterium. Lineage (GTDB taxonomy): Bacteria > Verrucomicrobiota > Verrucomicrobiia > Limisphaerales > UBA11358 > UBA11358. The sequence goes on from DATHQS010000023.1 coordinate 13,083, forward strand.
TGTCGTCGTGCGGTTCGAGTTCAAACGTCACGCGTGATATCTCCTTGGGGCTGTCGGGATCGGCCCAGCTCAGCACGAGGCGTTTCGGCGGCTTGCTTTCCAGGACCTCTCCCACCACGCAGGCCTCGTCCAGCTTGCCTTCCTCGCTGTGATACCAGGGCGAGCCTTTCTTCCAATCCGAGATGTTTCCCCGGCCGGCCCAATACTGGCTCGCGAATTTTGGTTCCGTGATCGCCGCCCACAATTTCTTGGGCGTCGTCCGGATATAAGTCACATAAACAAGTTCGAGCTTTTTCATAAATCTGTCCTTGGTTTGGTTTGCTTGCGGTTGGGTTCAATTTTCATTCGCCCTTGCAGCCGCCCTTCCAGTGCCGCGTTTCCTCCAGTGGCTGGCCGGTTTCGAGCAGGCTCTTGAGGCTCGCCAGGATCGGCGGCCAGCCGCCCGAGACGCCCTCGATCAGTTTCGACCCCGCCTTGTCCATCTCATGCATCACCGTGAGCTTGACCGACGCACCCGCCTGTTCGAGCGAGTAGGTCATGCGGGAATATCCCTCTGCTGTTAGCTCCGGCTTGAGTTCATGCCGCCACTTCAGGACCAGCCGCCGGGGCGGATCAATCTCGAGAACTTCACCGCCATCCGTGGTGCTGCCGTCCGGCGCCTTCATCTTCCACGATGCGCCCGGTTTCCAGTCGGATTCCTGGGTGGTGTTGAAGAAGTATTGCCGGGTGAACTCAGGTTTGGTCAGCGCGGCCCACAGTTTTTCCGGCGTGGTGCGGATGTACGTCACGTACATGAATGTGCTCTTTTGCATGATGTCGTCCTTTCTTGGTTTATCGGTTTGGTGTCAGCAGCCGGCGAAGATGTTCAGGCCTTCCCCCGTTTCGAGGAATGACTTCATGCTCGAAAGCACGCGCGGCCAACCCCAGGAAACTTTCTCGGCCATCTTTGAACCCGCCTTGAAATTATCATGGGTCACCGTGAGGCAGGTCAGGTCTTCCACCTTCTCGATCTCGAAGGTGACCCGCGAGATGTCCTTGGGCTGGTCCGGGTCGGCCCAGGTCAGCACCAGCCGTTTGGCCGGCGCGCTTTCCACCACCTTGCCCAGCACCCAGACCTCGTCGTTCTTGGCGACGTGCTCCCATTTTGAACCCTTCTTCCAATCGGACACGTTCGCGATCCCCGCCCAATATTGGCGGGTGAATTCCGGTTTCGTGATGGCGTCCCAGGTCTTCTTGGGGGTGGATTTGATGAACGTGGTGTAAACGAGCTTTGGCTTTTTCATGATCTTATCCTTTCTTGTTTTTATTTTCTTCGAGACTCTTTTTCAGGTCGCTCAACGCCTGGAGGCGGTGGCCTTCCCCTTCATATTTGCCGATCCAGCGTTCGTAGATCTCGTGCAACGGCACCGGATTCAGATAGTGCAGCTTCTCGCGCCCGCGCCAGACCACCGCGATCAGGTTCGCGTCCTCCAGCAACCGGAGATGCTTGGTGACCGCCTGCCGCGTCATATCGAGGTGTGCGCACAATTCACCGAGCGTCTGTCCGTTGCTCTGATGCAACACGTCGAGCAATTTCCGGCGGCTCGCG
>DATHQS010000024.1:0-9534 GCA_035482455.1 Candidatus Acidiferrales bacterium
AGTTGCAAACTCGATGACGCGCTCACCAGCGAGAAACGCGACAGCGCCCTCGTCCAGGACAACCTCTATGTGGTCACCGAGGATACCGTCAGCGATAAGCTGCCGCGCGCTTTGCCGCGTCGCTTCGCCTCGCTCATCCCCAAACTCAAGGCGAGCGATTATGATTACATCATCTTCGACATGCCGCCGGTGAGCCCGACCAGTGTCACCGCCCGCCTGTCCGGTTTCATGGACACGGTCATGCTGGTCATCGAATCGGAAAAGACCGATCAACAGGTTGTGCAACAGGCCAACGCGTTGCTGGCGCAATCCAAGGCCAATGTGACGGCCGTGTTGAACAAGACCAAGACTTACATCCCTGCCCGGTTGCATCAGGATTTCCTTTCGGACATTTGATTTTTGCCCGGCCATCCGCCTGACCTTTAATGATCAACCGTATATATTACCGGTTCAAGCCGTATATTCCCTGGTCGTTGCGCATGGCGGCCCGGCGGGTTTTGGCCCGCCGGCAACGTCTTTTCCATGTGGATACGTGGCCGGTCAACGAGGCCGCCGGCAAGGTTCCGGACGGCTGGCCCGGCTGGCCCGGCGGGAAAAAATTCGCGTTGGTGCTCACCCACGATGTGGAGGGTTCCAGCGGTGTCGCCAAATGCCGCGACCTGATGCAGCTGGAGAAATCACTGGGTTTCCGTTCCTCGTTCAATTTTATCCCCGAGGGGGAATACCGCGTGGCGGCGGATTTCCGGGCGGAACTGGTGCGGGAAGGCTTTGAAGTCGGGGTGCATGATTTGCGGCATGACGGCAAGCTTTACTGGCCACGCGGTGATTTCTCCGCGAACGCCCGAAGCATCAACAATTATCTGGCGACCTGGGGTGCGCGCGGTTTCCGTTCGGGTTTCATGCTGCATGACCGCGACTGCCTGCATGAACTGGAGATCGAATACGACGCCTCGACTTTCGACACCGATCCGTTTGAGCCGCAGCCGGAGGGGGCGCAGACCATTTTCCCGTTCTGGGTGGCGCGTCCGCAGGGCGGCGGCTATGTGGAACTACCGTATACGTTGCCGCAGGACTCCACGATGTTCCTGGTGCTGCAGGAGAAGACGGTGGATATCTGGAAGAAAAAAGCCGACTGGATCGTACAACGCGGCGGCATGGTTCTCGTCAATGTCCATCCGGATTACCTCGGGTTTGGCGGCGGGAAATTAAAGGCCTCGGAATTTCCGGCCGCGCTGTATGCGGAACTGCTGAAATACATCGCGGAAAAATATTCCGGCCAATACTGGCAAGCGCTGCCGCATGAGGTTGCGGTCTGGTATCGCGAGACCTGCGTGCCGGCGGAGAAACGGCAGCCCGCCAAGCCGGCCGCGGTCGATGGAGTGGCCACCAGCAAGCTTTTTCAGGGCCAGTCCACGGGTGTGGTGCTATATTCGTACTATGCGACCGATCCGCGGCCGAAGCGCGAGGCGGAGGCGCTGGCCCGCGCCGGCATGCAGGTGGATGTCATCTGCCTGCGCAAGAACAGTTCCGAGCCGTGGCACGAGGTCATCAACGGGGTGAACGTCTATCATGCGCCACTGAAGCGCCGCCGGGCGGGGAAACTGGTGTACATGTTGCAATACGCGTGGTTCCTGCTGTGCTCGTTCGGGTTCTTGACGATGCGCAGTTTGAAGAAACGCTACCAACTCGTACACGTGCACAACATGCCGGACTTCCTGGTGTTCAGCGCGCTGATACCCAGGCTGCGCGGCGCGAAGGTGGTCCTGGATCTGCATGACCCGATGCCGGAACTGTTCCGCAGCATCTACAACCTGCCCGAGGACCATTACGTCGTGCGCTGGTTGAAAAAAATGGAGCGGCGCAGCATCGGTTTTGCCCACCAGGTCGTCACGCCCAACCTGGCGTTCAAAAAGCTGTTCACCGCCCGCAGTTGTGAGACGGGAAAGATCACGACGGTGATGAACTCGCCGTTGACGACGATTTTCAATGCCGCGAAATACCCGGCGACGAATGGCAGCACCGCGCCGGACCGGCCGTTTATCCTGATGTACCACGGCCTGCTGGTGGAGCGGCACGGCCTGGACATCGCCATCCAGTCGGTGGCGAAACTGCGGGCGAGAATCCCGGGCATCCGGCTGCACATGTACGGTGAACCGACGGATTACTCGGCGACCATCGAGAACCTGGTGCGGGAACTGAAGCTGGAGGATGTGGTGAAATCACACGGCTTCCGGACGTTGAACGAGATCGCCGAGTGCATCTCCACCATCGACGTGGGCGTGATCCCGAACCGGTCCAGTTCGTTCACGGCGATCAATTTCCCGACGCGCATCTTTGAATACCTGGCCATGAACAAGCCGGTGATCGTGCCGGACACGCAGGGCATCCAGGATTATTTCAGCGTGGACGAGATCTTGTATTTCAAGGCCGGCCAAGTCGACGACCTGGCGCGGCAGATGCAATGGGCATTTGAGAATCCCGCCAGCCTGCGCGAAGTGCTGGCGCGCGGACGGGCGGTGTATGACAAGCACAGCTGGGATTCGGAGGAGCGAAAGTTCATCGACCTCATCAGCAACCTGACCGGTGCCCCCGCAAAATCCGGGGCGGGAAACTGACCCGCCCGCCGTATGCCACCGATTGTAGCCACGATTTTGACCCTTGGGTTGATGGGGTATCTGTTTCGCCGGGAATACCGCGCCAAACCGGATGTCACGCGGGCGCTTTGGATACCGTTCGTCTGGTTTTTCCTGATCGGCACCCGGACGTTCGGCCAGTGGATGGATACTTTTGGCGCCTCCGTCGGCGGTGGCACGTACGAGGAAGGCAGCCCGGTGGATGCGGCCATCTTCTTTTTGATCATCATCGCCGGGGTGATGGTGTTGCAACGGCGCCGGTTCAGCATGGCGGTGTTCACCCAGAACAACCGCTGGCTCGCGGTGTTTCTGGTTTACAGCCTGCTTTCAGTGGTTTGGTCGGATTTTGAGTTCGTGTCTTTCAAGCGCTGGATCAAGGTGGTGGGGCATCCCATCATGGTGCTGGTATTGTTGACCGAGCCGGACCCGGAGGAGGCGATCATCCAGATGATGAAATGGTTCGCCTATATCGCATTCCCGGTCTCGATCCTTTTCATCAAATATTACCCGGACATGGGGCGCACGTTTGACCCGTTCATCGGCATGCCGTCGAACACCGGCATTGCACTGGATAAAAACATGCTCGGCTCCGTCTGCATGATCGCCGGCATCTTTTTGGCCTGGCACATGTCAAGGGTCGCCAAGCGGCCCAAAAGCCGGGAGCGACGATGGGAATTGATCTGTACCGGTTTTATTGTGGGCCTCGCCGTATGGGTGCTGCATCTGGCGCATAGTTCCACCGCCTTGGTCACCATGATTGTGGCCATCGGGATCATTTTCTTTGTGGGTCTTGAGTCAGTTAACAAGCAGCGGTTGACCGGCTACCTGGTCGGGGCGGTGGTGGTGATTGCCATCGCGCAGTGGGCGTTTGACGTCTACGGCCTGATTTTGAACCTGCTGGGCAAAGACCTGACACTGACCGACCGGACCAAGGTCTGGGCCGATGTCTTGAAAGTTGATATCAACCCCATCATCGGTACGGGATTTGAAAGCTTCTGGCTGGGCGAGCGCCGGGAGGAGCTTTGGCGGATATATTGGTGGCATCCCATTCAGGCGCATAACGGCTATCTGGAGACCTACCTGAACATCGGGTTCGTTGGGCTGGGGTTGATGATTATGTTGATAGTCAACGCCTACCGGAAGGCCTGCGCGTCTTTGGTCGCGGGGGTGGATTTTGCCCGGGTACGGCTGGGCTTTGTGGCGGCATTTGTCCTATATAATTGCACGGAAGCGGCTTTTAAGGCGTTGCACCCGGTTTTCTTTGTATTTTTCCTCGTGGCCATGGACTATCCGAGATTGGCAGCGCCCGGGGTTGAAAAAAACGAGACAATGGTAGATACTGGAGAACCAGCCGAACCGATTGGCCTCAATACCAGAGCCTGAAAACCGGCCATGCTTGTATCAATTTTGGCTGGACCACCCCGCAACCGGGGATTTTGATGCTAAAAACCAACTAGTTCAAGCAATGGCGTGTATTTTGCTGATATCGGGTTAATCTGGAAACGGTCGCCTGTTTGTGGCCCAAATGTACATTATGAAATCAAAAGCTTTGAAACTGCCCGCCTCCTTGGTGCGGCAGCCGGTATTATTTTCCGCGGTCTGCCTGCTTTTGGCGGGTTGGTCACAGGCCCGGGCGGCGGTCATCAATGCTGCCAGCGGTTCCTTTGTGAATGTCAGCAACGCCGTTGCCCATGCGGCACCGGGTGATACCGTTCTCATCCCGGCGGGAACGAACGGCTGGGCGAGCGAACTGACCATCGGCAGCATAACATTGCAGGGTGCCGGTGCGGGCAGCACGGTCATCATGGATGAAACCCCGATCGTCAGCAGCGGCAGCGGCACTCCCATCCTGCAACTCAGCGCCACTTCGAACGTGCCTACCCGGGTCACGCAGATCCAGTTCGCTCATGGCGTCGGGAACAACATCACAACATTCCCCAACAATTACGGTGCCGAGATCGTCGTCTACGGGCAGAACCCCAACTGGCGCATCGACCATTGCGCTTTCAACGTGATGTCCGGCAAAACCATCCGGCTCGGTGACGACGCTTTCGGTTTGATCGACCACAACGCCTTTACCACCTTTGACCGGATCTCCATCGAGGTTTTTGGCTCCGGCTATGGCGATGTGGACTGGGCGGCGCCAACACAATTCGGCAGTGCCAACGCGCTTTACATCGAGGACAATACCTTTGTGGACGGGAATAATTTCGGCTGGGTGGACGTGTCCAGCGGCGGCCGGGCGGTTTTCCGCCATAACACCTGCAACGGCTTTTATTTCAACACCCACGGCTCCGAGACCTCGCAACGTTACCGGAGCGCCCGTTACGTCGAGGTGTACAACAACAGTTTTTCCTACGCGGTCGGCCAGCAGTACCAAAATTTTTACACGATGGTTGACGTTCGCGGCGGCAGCGCCGTGGTGTTCAGCAACACCGCGGTTGGTTACTGGAGCGTTACCAGCCTGAATTACTACCGCGCCACGGACAACGACACCGGCTTTTTTCCGTGGTTTGGCGCGACGGGTTTGCGGGCCTGGGATTCCAATTCACCGGCCCTGCTGACCGGCACGGCCAGCGCGAGCGCGGCCACGAACGTCCTGGTGGTGGCCGGTGCAAATTGGACCACGAACCAGTGGGTGGGTTGCACCGTTTATAACAACGTTAACGCGTTGTGCGGCATCGTGACCGCCAATGACAGCTCCTCGATGCAATTCATGGGCTCGCGCCGTGCGTGGTTGCAGCTCGGTTTCACGGCGGGCGACACGTTCACGGTCCACAAGGTTTATCCGATGCTCGACCAGCCGGGACGCGGCCAGAGTGATTCGCTTTCGGGTGACAGCCCCACTCCGGTCTGGCTGCATGAAGCCAGCGAGCCGGTGTATATCTGGGGTAATCAGCGCTCGGTGAACTACAATGTGCTCACGGCGCAACCGGCCACCGTCGGCAGCCAGTATCCGAACATCCAGCTGAACCGCGATTTCTTCAATGACATCCCCCGGCCGAACTATTCGCCCTACACATATCCGCATCCGTTGACGCTGCTCACCAATGCGGTCGCCAACACGAATACCGTGCCGGCGCCCCCGACCAATTCCATCCCGGCCACCAATAACCTCGCACCGCCGACCGGATTGAATGTGCGCCCGTTGTGAGCCGTCTGCCGCCGGTTCTTGGAGGAACAAATGGGTGACCTGATCCATAGGTTGAGAAATAAAATCAAGCTGCCAGCGCCGCTGTTCAAAATGTTGAACGGCTCCAAGCAGCAGTTTGAATGTCCCGTGTGCCATTACCACGGGCCATTCCGGGATTTCAATTCCTTTGCCGGCCTGCGGCTGCACGTCGAATGCCCGCGCTGCGGCACGCTGGAACGTCATCGGGTGCAGTATCTGGTCGTGACGGAAATCCTCAAAGGTTTGGATGTGTCGAAGCTGAAAATGCTTCATTTCGCGCCGGAACCATTTTTCCGTGATTTTTTCTCGAGCCGTTTCGGACAGTACGAAACCGCGGATCTGTGCATGAAAGGCGTAGATTATCATGTGGACCTGCAGAAGCTGCCATTTGCGGACGCCACCTATGATTTCATTTTCGCCTCGCATGTGCTGGAACATGTGCCGGATGACTTGAAGGCGATCCGCGAGATCCGCCGCATCTTGAAACCCGGCGGCCTGGCGGTTTTGCCCGTGCCGGTGGTCGCGGAAAAGACCGTGGAGTATCCCGAGGCGAACCCGCACGAGGCGTATCACATGCGTGCGCCGGGGCTGGATTACCACGAGAAGTTCAAGCCGTATTTTGCCTCCGTCGAGACACGGACATCCGAGTCCCTGCCGGAAAAGTTCCAGCCGTTCATCTATGAGGACCGCAGCGTCTGGCCCACCAAGGAGATGCCCCTGCGCCTGCCGATGCACGGCAAGCGGCACATCGACGTCGTGCCCATCTGCCGCGCCTGAAATTTCCGGATGAAATACATACTCATCACCTCCGCAAGGAACGAGGAGGCGTTTATCGACAAGACCCTCGATTCCGTGACGGCCCAGACGCAATTGCCGGAGTGCTGGGTGGTCATTGATGACGGATCAGCTGACCGCACGGCGGAGATCGTGGCAGACTACGCGCAAAAATTTCCGTGGATCATGCTGATCCGCAATCCCAAGCGCGAAGGCCGTAACTTCGCCGCCAAGGCCAATGCCGTGAACATGGCGTTGACCCGGTCGCAGGACATCGGGTTCGACGTTTTGGGCAATCTGGACGCCGATGTCTCCTTTCCGCCGGATTACATGGAATTTTTGATGGGCAAATTTGCCGCCGACCCGAAGCTTGGTTGTGCCGGCACACCCTTCACACAGGAGGGCGGGTACGATTCCACAAAGGACAGCTTTGAAGGGGAAAATTATGTGGCCGGCCCCATCCAGCTGTTCCGGCGCGATTGTTTCAAGGAAATTGGCGGTTATGCCGCCAGCCCGGCCGGTGGCGTTGACTGGATCGCGGTGATGACCGCGCGGCTGAAGGGCTGGACGGTGCGTTCATATTCCGACAAGCGGTTCCATCACTACCGTTCCATGGGCACGGCGGAACGCGGCAAGGTGGAGGCGCTGTTCTCCTACGGCCAGAAGGATTATTACCTTGGCGGTTCGCCGGTGTGGGAGATGTTCCGCTGCACCTATCAGATGGCCAAGAAGCCGTATTTGATCGGCGGTCTGGCCTTGTTTGCCGGGTTCACCTGGGCCACCGTGCGCCGGATGCCGCGGGTGGTCTCGCCGGAACTCATGCAGTTCCATCGGCGGGAGCAGATGAAGAAATTACGGGCGGTTTTCCGGACGATGCTGCGGGGTAAAAAGGTGGACAGCTTCAGCCTGGCGACGGAAAAGAAATGAATCCCGAGGAAAAACGTCCGGCCGTGGGGCTGGCTTTTGCGCCCACCGTGCAAAAGGGGTTCACCTTGTTGCGCAAACATGGTCCCGTGGCGACCGCCGCCGTGATCACCTCGGTGATCGAGGACGGCTACTTGCGGATGTTTGACCGCCGCTACGCGGTCCGCACCAGCGGCTATCTCAAGTTGGAAGACACGTCACTGGGGGCGGATGCGACCAAGCGCGGCCACCGTTACCGCGCGGTGAATGCGTGGGCTTTCAAGCGGGTGCTGGCCAAACTTGCGCCCGGAAAAAATCTGCGTTTCGTGGATCTCGGTTGCGGCCTGGGACGCGCCTGCCTGCTGGCCGCCGAATACGGGTTCAGCCGCGTCCGGGGCGTGGACATGGTTCCCGAGTTCTGCACGCAGGCGAAGGATAACGCGAAGGTTTTTGCCGCGGCCGGGAAAAATTATGCGCCGGTTGAAATCCTCCAGGCGGATGCCGTGGATTACAGCCTGTATTCGGACGACGACATCATTTTCCTCTACAATCCGTTTCCCGTGTCCGTATTGGAAGCCGTCGTAGACAATCTGATCGGACAGGCCGGCCGCCGTCAGCAGCCGGTTTTTATCATTTACAGTGAGCGGATTCTGGAGACCGACCGCACACTGGCGGCTTTACGGCAAAAAACAGCTTTGAAGCCCGTGCTCTTCCATTCATCTTGGGGGCAGGCGTTTCACGTCTTCAAAGTGGGTTGACGCGATCGCCGGGAGATTTGTTGGTGCGGATACGAGGCCGAAATGAGTGCAACCTTGACCAATGGTGCAGCCGCCGCCGAAGGACGCGATGTGCGTCCGGATCCGGCGGCGCCGTTGGCGCATGACTTCGTCGGGAACCTGATTGAACGGTTTTTGCAAGGGGAGGCCGGGCAGACCGCCTGTGTGTCTAATGCCGAAGCGTGGACTTACGGTGAGTTGCGGACCGCCAGCGCGGCGATCGCCACCAAAATCAGCCGGCATCCATCGGATCGCCGTCGTCCGGTGGTGATTTATGCACGACGCCAGCCCATGCTGGTCGCCGCCATCTTGGGCATCATCCGCAGCGGCCATCCCTTTCTCATCCTGGACCCGAAGCATCCGCCGGCGAGAAACCAGCGCTGCATCCAGCTCGCCAAACCCGTGGGCTTGTTGAGCCTGGTTCCCTACGCGGAAATCCCGGCCTTTGTTTTGGATGAGATCAAGGCGCCGGACCAGTCGTTCATCCATGACCTGTCCAGCGGCAAGGCCGGCTTGCTGGACCCTGATTTTGCAGTGGCAGCGGGAAACACTTTTCCGGGCGACCAGGCGAAACCGGATGACGTGATGTATTGGGCCTTCACCTCCGGCACGACGGGTTCGCCGCGCGCCATCATTGGCGGCTTCGGGCCGGTCTGCCATTTCTTTGAATGGCAGCAAAAGACTTTTGGTTTGAACGGCGATGACCGGTTCAGCGTGTTGAGCGGGCTGGCGCATGATCCGTTATTGCGCGATGTGCTGCTGCCATTGTGGGTGGGTGGCTCAAATTATTTTCCGCCGGAAGATTATTTCGGCCTGCCGGGGCGGCTTTATGAGTGGATGCAGATTAGCCGCATCACCATCAGCCACCTGACCCCGAGCATGGGGCATCTGCTGTTGAGCGGGCGGGCGGTGGAAAAATTCGGGCGGCTGCAATCGCTCAAGGGCGCTTTCTTCGGCGGGGACATCCTGCGTGCCGGTCTAGCACAGGATTTTGCGGCGTGCGCGCCGTCCGCGCGGATCGTGAATTGTTATGGCACTTCCGAAACACCGCAAATCATGGCCTGCCATGAGGCGTTGCCGGCGGAACTGCCGGCCGGCGGAGAAGCCGGTGACCGTCAAAAGCTGTTGCCGATCGGGAAGGGGATCGAAGGCTGCCAGTTGCTGGTTTTGGATGGCGATAACAGGCTTTGTGATGTTGGTGAAGAGGGCGAGATTTTTGTCCGCACACCGCATCGCGCCCTCAATCTTCTCGACGGCGAAAAACCGGTGCTCAACG
>DATHQS010000025.1:0-4872 GCA_035482455.1 Candidatus Acidiferrales bacterium
TACCGGCCTGCGCAAACTGGGCATCTCCCTGTTGGACGAATTCAAAACGAAACCGCTCAACCTCACACTCCTCCTTTCGCACACGCACTGGGATCACATCCAGGGCCTGCCGTTCTTTGCGCCGATCTATGAGTCGCGCTGCCGCCTGCGCATCCTTGGCAGCGAAGGCGCGCGCAAGGGCCTGGAAGCGGCCCTCACCGGCCAGATGGAAAGCACCTATTTTCCCGTGCCGTTCTCGAAACTGCCCAGCAACATTGAGATCGAGGAGATGCGCGATTTCAGCTTTGCCATCGGCTCCACGCTGGTGCGGGCGCACCGCGCCAACCATCCCGGCGTCACGGTCGGCTACCGGCTGTTCTCACCTGATGGCGTCGTGGTTTTCTTCCCCGACACCGAACCGCGCAAGGGCGGTGACGACCGCGACATGATCGATTTCATCCGCGATGCCGACGTGCTCATCCTCGATTCCCAATATGACCGTGAGGAATATCAGCATCACGTCGGCTGGGGACATGGCTGCGTGGATGATTCCGTGGCGCTCGCGCTCACGGCCGGCGTCAAGAAGCTTGTCCTCTTCCATCACGACCCTGATCACGACGACAAAAGACTGGATTCGTTTGTGGGCTACGCCCGTTCACTGGTGAAGAAAGCGAAGGGCAAGCTGAAGGTGGAGGCCGCGCGCGAAGGCATGGTCATCAGGCTGGGCGGCAAGTAAAACGCACCGCCAGGCGTGTCAGGCAACCTCGGTCACTTCGGGGTAATCTTCCGGTGACTCGGTAAAATCAGCCTCCATGTATTCGTAGGAAAGCCAGTCGTAATGTTCCAAGCCAAGCGCCCGGGCCAGCAGCTTGGATGGCTCGGTCTCAAAGAGATCATCGAAATCCTCCGGCTGCAAAAGCGGCTCCAGTTCGTCGAGCAGGGCGGGGTTTGCCGAAGGAACTGTTTGCTGGATCGCCGCCCGCGAATATTCCGAGTCCTCAAAACGGATATCATCATCCCAATCGCAGCGATACCGGCAGACGATATTACCCTCGTTGAAAAGCACAAAACTCCACCCGTGATCTTCGGCCGAAACGTAGTGGAGCAGCGGCTTTGTGGTAGCATCGACAATCCGTTGATCCGGCTCAAAGACACCGTCCTGGGCCAAGAAAGTCACCCAGCCATTGACGGGTTGATAAACGTAACCCCTGAGTTTGGCGCGTTGAAGCAACTCGACGGCGTCTTCCATGCGATTGCTCCTGAGATGATAGCTTTCACTGAATTCGCTCATAGATGATGAATAAAGAGAATGTTTAGTGCTTCAAAACTGACTCACAAAACGCAGCGCATCAAGCGGGAAAATGACGCGATTCTATCTGTGAATCAAAAAGCCGGTGCACGATGATCCGGCCTTTTTAAACAAAACCGCCGCCCTAGTGTCTAGGAACGTATGCCGCTAAAATACTTCCCGTGGACACCCGTGTTGCTGTCGGCACTCGTTATCGTTTACAGCAGCTATGCGATGATCCAGCCGGCGCCCAGAAAAAAGGCCATGAAGATGCAAACCGTCAACCACGTTGACTATGTGACTTTCACGCTGCCTTCTCCTTATAATTGATGGCCGGTACAACAATGGTTTATGCAACATCATCCAATGTCCGGAACATGACGTAAGCATCAACCAATCCCCGCTGGGCGTGTTTAAAGACGCCGGGCAGGGTACCGATGATCCGGAAGCCAAGCGTTTGCCAAAGCCGCACGGCCGCTTCGTTGGTGGAGACGACGATGTTGAATTGCATGGCTCGGAATCCCAACTGGCGCGCTTCAACCAGGCTGTGCTCACCCATTTGCCGGCCCACACCCAATCCGCGCGCCGCCGGTGAAACCATGTAGGCCGCGTTGGCGATATGCGCGCCGAGACCCGGCTGGTTTGGCTTCACAAGATAACTGCCGACAATCCTCCCGCCGCTCTCAGCAACATAAACACGGTGCTCCGGCCGGAACCAATACGCCAAAGCCTCCTCGCGCGGTGTCTGCGGGTCAAAAACGAAGGCGTCGCCGGGGGCAATGACTGCGCGAAAGATTTCCCAAATGGCGTCGTCATCCGAACGCGTGGCTGGCCGGAGTGTTATCATGCTGGAAGTGGTCGGTTGACGGCGCAAAAACGAGCCGGGCGCGGGGCGGCTAAGACGGCATTTCGCCGTAATTGATGGCCATCGCGCCGCCGAGCAGGTTGATGACGCGAACGTTCTTCAGGTTCAAGGCGCGCATCTTGTCCGCCACGGCCAGTTGCGCGGGGTAATGTTTCAACGATTCCAAAATATACGCATACGCCTGCGCATTGCCACAGAACAGCAGGCCGATGAGCGGTACGGACAATTGCAGGTGCGTGAAATAGATCGCACGCCACAAGGCGTTCGGCGGTTTGCCAAAATCCAGCACGATCAACCGCGCGCCGGGTTTCGCCACGCGATACATCTCGTCCACGCCCTGTTCCCAACTCGTCAGGTTGCGCAATCCGTAGCCCACGGTGACGACATCAAAGGAGTTTTCCGGATACGGCAGCTGCTGCGCGTCGCCCTGGATAAATCTCAGGTTGGGGGCCTTGGCACCGGCCAGTTGGCGTTGCGCAGCGACTTCGAGCATTTGTGGGCTGAAATCGAGGCCGGTGGCATCCGCCCCGCGTTTGGCCAGGGCGAAGGTGATGTCACCTGTGCCACAACAGAGGTCCAAAGCCTTATTGCCGGGCTTGATTTGGGCCAAGTCAACCATCCGCCGCTTCCAGCTCCGATGCAGGCCAAAGCTCTGGAGGTCGTTCAGAAAATCATAACGGCGGGCGATGCGGGCGAAGAGGTCATTGACCTTCGCGGCGCGCTGGTCGCCGGGCGCGTAAAATTCATTGCTCACGCGGCAGAGTCTAACCGTTGACGAGGCAAGGGGCAAAGCAGAGAAATTTCTTTGCACCCACGTGAAGGCTTTGCTAGTGTCCGCATCCATGGCTTGCAGTTTTTTGACCGTTGTACATGATAAACGTTGAAATATGAGCGCAGCCCCTGCCAAAACCATTCTGATCGTTGATGACAACGAGATTGTCATCAAGACGATTTCATTGAAACTGCAGGGTGCCGGTTACCGCGTGGTGACGGCCATGGACGGCTCCGAGGCGGTGGCGGCGGCGCGCAAGGAAGCCCCGGACCTCATCCTGCTCGACATCAGCTTTCCCCCCAGCGTGGGCGGCGTGGAATGGGACGGCTTCCGCATCATGGAATGGTTTCACCGGCTGGAAACAATCAAAAAGATTCCGATCATCTTCATCACCGGCAGCGAGGACCCCCGGTCCAAGGAACGGGCGACCCAATCCGGGGCCGTGGCGTATTTCCAGAAGCCGCTGGAGCATGATTACCTGCTGAAAGTGATCCGGGCGACCCTGGGCGAGACCTCGGGCTAGAAAACATAGGCGGAAAAGCCCGAAAATTCAGGCTTGCCACCCGGCGCGGTTGGTTTATTATCTCAAAACTTTCTGGATGCGAGCGTAGCTCAGTTGGTAGAGCATCACGTTGCCAACGTGAACGTCGAGGGTTCAAATCCCTTCGCTCGCTCCATTTTCCCTTTCCTGTTCCCCTAACTAACATTTTTGGTAGCGACGTGGTTGCATCCCGGTTCAAAACTGGTTCAATTCCCCCATGTCGTCGCTTAAAGAATCCTTTCGCTGGTTTGGCCCGGATGACCCGGTGCCGCTGGCTTACATCCGCCAGGCCGGCGCATCGTCGGTTTTCACTTCGCTGCACCAGATTCCTTACGGAGAACTCTGGCCGCGGGACGCCATCCGTGAACGCAAGCAACTGATCGAGGCCGCCGGTCTGCGCTGGACCTGCGTTGAATCGGTTCCGGTGCATGAGGACATCAAAACCGGTAACGGCGACTTGAAGCGGTTGTTCCAAAATTACACATCCACACTCCGCCATCTCGCCGCCGAGGGCATCCCGCTGGTCATCTACAATTTCATGCCGGTGCTGGATTGGATCCGTACGGACATGCACCACGTGCTGCCGGATGGCTCCGAAAGCATGCATTTCAATCCGGTCCGCTTCGCTGCATTCGAAATCCATGCCCTCAAACGCCCGGGTGCCGCGGCCGATTACACCCCCGTGCAATGCGTACAGGCTTCCGCATGGTGGCAAAGCCTTGATGACGCCGGCCGGGAAAAGTTCATCCAGACCATCATCGACGTGTTCCCCGGTTGCAAATGGGGGCTTTCCCTGGATGACATCCGCGCCATGCTCGCCCGTTACCAACATATCGATGCCGACGGCTTGCGCGCCAACCTCGCCCGTTTTTTGGAAGCGGTGATTCCCGTTGCCGAAGAGGTCGGTGTGCGTCTGGCCATCCATCCTGATGACCCGCCGTTCCCTGTGCTCGGCCTGCCGCGGATTGTTTCCAACGCCGCGCAGATTGAAGCCATTTTCAAGCTCGCAGACAGCCCCGCCAACGGGCTTTGTTTCTGCACCGGCTCCCTGAGCGCCTGCGCCGACAACGATTTGCCGGCCATGGTCAAACAATTCGCCCCGCGCATCCACGCCGTGCACCTGCGCAGCACCCAACGCCTGCCGGATGGCTCATTTTATGAGGCGGACCATCTCGCCGGTTCCGTGGACATGCCCGCGGTCGTAAGCGCCTTGCTCACCGAGCAGAATCGCCGTCGCACAGCGGGGCGGGGGGATTGGCAGCTCCCGTTCCGGCCGGACCACGGCCACACAATGATGGATGACCTACAAAAGCCGCCGGGCATCACTCCGGGCTATTCGTGCATCGGCCGCATGAGGGGTCTCGCGGAATTGCGCGGGCTGATGCTGGGATTGCGTGAGGCGAGACGGGTTGGTCAGACGGTAAAGA
>DATHQS010000026.1:0-3359 GCA_035482455.1 Candidatus Acidiferrales bacterium
CCTTCTCGGCGGCAAAATTTCCGCTTCGGGCCTCAATTTTTATTTTTTAAAAATCTTCATATTCCCCAGCAAATCCGCAAATTTCGCCTCCCGCTAATTTTTTAGCACACCATTTATCCCCAATAATCACCGTGCGATTTCCTTTTTTACGGGTTTTTTTCCGCCCGACCCCCTTCCCACTCCGGTTTTTTGAAAATAAATGGCATAAATCTGCATTCTACATTCCCGGGAGAAATTCAACTTTTCAAGACCTGTGATTTAATCGCAGGCATGGACACGAATGCCATGCAGGCAACGTCGGAAAAGTCCGGGACAAAATCCCTGGCCGCCGGCGCACACCAACCGCGCTTCGATGCCGGCTCCTGCCGCTTCGTCAGCCTCACGGCAACCACTACCCCCGCATAAAGACCAACCCATAACTCATAACCTCATCCCATGAAAAAATCACACGTCGTCATCTTCAACCGCAGCGCGTTGTCATCCGCTGATGGCTGGATCCATATCGTCCCCAAGGGCGATCTCCCCAACCGCGAGGCCGGCATCGTCCAGGTGCTCGATGATGCCTCCCTCGGCGCCATCATGGATGGCATCGCTCAGGACCGCCAGCGTCTCGGCGAAAAATGGCCCGGCATCTACGCCGGCCGCGAACACTTCATCTACGACCCCGCCCAGGACAGCGCCGCGCTCGCATGGTTCAAGGATTTCCAGCAACGCGATGATGGCATCTGGGCCAATGCCGACGGCCTCACCCAACTCGGCAACGATGCCGTCAAAAACCGGCTCTACAAATTCACCAGCTTTGTCGCCGACCGCGGCGACCTGGAAAAAACCGACGGCGCCTCCGCCGACGGCCTGCCCCGTTACCGCGTGCGGAAGATCGATACCATCGGTTTTACCAACCAGGCCAACGGCAAGGAACTGCTCACGCCCATCACCAATCGCGTGGGTGACGAATCAACCGGCCTCCTCGCTGCGGCTGCCAGCAAACTCGGCCTTGCCGCCGGCGCAGATGAAAATGCCGTCCTCGGGGAAATCACCAAGCTTCTCAACCGTGCGGACACGCTCGCGGCAGAAAACCAGTCTCTCATCGGCGAGCAGCTCGACGCCATTTTCGCCGAGCACAAACTGACCGACTCCAAGGTCATTAACCGCCTCAAACCCATGCTCGCGCCGTTGCCTAACCGCGCCGAACGCACCGCGTTCCTTGCCGAATTGGGCCTCAAACCGGAAACAAAGGAGACCCGTGGCGCGCGCGTCCTCAATCGCGGCGGCAACCAGGCCATCGCCAGCACCCTCATCGCCGCGGATGAGCCCGCCCTTGCCCGGCGCATCCAGAACCGCGCCATCGAACTCCAGGTCACCGGCCTGAAATTCGACACCGCCTGGCAACAGGCCCAGCGCGAAATTCTCACGCAACCGTAAACCTCAACACCAAAACATCAACTCACTGACTCATTAACTCCCCAACTAACTAACTGTTATGTCCGACTCCACCCTCCAAGCCAAAGGCAACGCCATCTATCCCGAGACCGCCACGGACCTCTCCGCGGCCATCGGCAAACTCGTCACGTTCACCGCCGGGGTTCCCGCCGTGAGCGCCTCCGCCACCGTCCCCGCCACCGGCATCGTCCTCGATGCCCGCAAGCGCACCGTCGGTTCCGTCACCACCTATGACAACGCCATCGGCATCCTCGGCGCCCTGCCCGGCCCGGTACGCGCCGTCCTCAGCGCCGCCAGTACTGCCGTCGGCTTCGGCGACAAATTGCAACAGGCCGCCGACGGCACGCTCACCAAGGATCTCGGCGCCGGCAATGCCCGCGTCACCGTCGCCATTTGCACCGACCTCAATGGCGCCATCGCCGGCGACCTCTGCGAAGTCTCCTTCATCACCCCCGTCATCGGTTCTTGATCAACTCCCTAACTCCAAAACTCAATAACTCATAAACTATGTCAACTCCCACCACTCTCGGCAGTGCCACGCTGAATTACCAGCTCACCGCCTACGCCCAAGGCCTCTGGAATGATATCTCCGATGTCATCAAACTGGCCGAACGTCTTGCCCCCACCACGCCCGTGCCCGGCGCCGCCGGCCAGTTCAAGAAGTTCGATGACAAGAACTCCTTCCTCCCGGAAAAGACCGCGCGCGCCCTCGGTGCCGATCCCGTCCTCATCTCGTTCAACGCGAACGACGATTCCTATTCCTGCAAACCGCAGGCGCTCGAGGTTCGCGTGGACCTCGCCGAAGACCAGGCCGCCGGCAGCCTTGGCGGCGATGTCGCCGCGAACCTCCTCGATCAGGGCAAGATCCGCGCGCTCCTGAACAAGGTCGCGCTCTCGCACGTCCTCGATGTCACCAACGCCGTGATCAACGGCACCACCGGGCAGCCCGGCACCGGCACGTGGAGCGATCCCGGTGTGGATCCCATCGACCAGATCAACGCGCAGCTCCTTGCCCTCGCGCAAGATTGCGGCAGCACCCAAAACGTGAAAATCACCATGGACCTCGGCGTGTGGAACACCCTTCGCAACCATCCCAAGGTGAAGGCCCGTGCCCTGTTCGGCGCCGGCGAATCCGTCGCCAGCATCAGCCTCGACCAGCTCAACGCCGCGTTGCTCTATCCGGTGGACATCATGCCGGCCAACGTCGTGTACGACAACGCCCGCCTGAACCAGGCCACCAGCAAGACGCGCGCGCTCTCCGGCATCTGCCTTGTTCATTACAGCGTGCCGAACGCCACCATCTACGACCCGAGCGCGTTCAAGTCCTTCACCGTCGGCCAGGCCGGTTTCCTCGGCAGCATCCGCACCTACCAGGCGCCGAACGAACTCTGGCGCGGCCATCTCGTGGACTGGAGCCGCGATATCAAACAAACCAGCACCCTCTCCATGCGCCGCATCAACGTCACCTAACCCACTTGCGTGGGGGCCACCGGGAGACCTGTGGTTCCCACGCTCAACCCAAAAATTCACCAACCAAAATTATTTATGAAACTGAAAAAATTGTTCCTGCTCGTCCTCGTTCTCGTCCTCGTCCTCGACGGCTTCAAGGCGTGCGCCCAGCTCACGCCCACCTACTACACAAACTGCCTGGCCGTCACCCCGTTCCAGTGCCAGACCATCACCACGAACCTGTTGCCCTCGCAGTACAACACCAACAACATCTGGCAGGGTCGCCACATCGGCATCGGCATGAGCTTCGTCGGCGGCGGGAGCACGAACACCGGCACCATCGGGTTCCAGTTCGCCGTGATGTCAAAAAATAAAGGCGTCATCACCACCACCCGGCCGTTCACCATCACCAGCACCGTGAATGGCACCACACCCGTGACGGACTGGGCGGTCATCCCCAACTACAACCT
>DATHQS010000027.1:0-14682 GCA_035482455.1 Candidatus Acidiferrales bacterium
GGTTCGGATGCTGATTACCTGCTGATGCCCATCTCCGGCAACACAGCCCAACATATCGCGGACAAGCTTCACTGCGTGTTGCCGACCCGCAAAATGGTGGATTCCATTTACGCCGCCGCCGAAGTAAAGCTTCCGCCTTCACCCATCCCGCCCACGGCGGCAATGACAACCATCCCCGTCTTCACCAATCATAACGAAATGATCCGGGCACAGCGTGCTGCCTTTTTGGAGGCGCACCCGCTCGGCGCGCTGGTGGCCGGACATAAAAAGGACGTCGTGGTTACGGCGCGATTGAACACTGTGGCCAACAAGATCGCCATCTATGGCTGGCACCGCTTGACGAACGGCCTGGCCATCCAGCCGCTATATCTCGGCCATGTCGCGTGGTGGGTGGATTACAGTCAGTGCATCCGGCTCGTATCGCAAACGATGCTTGTAAACGGCCAGTCGCGATTGGTCGCGGACGTCCTGGCCGACCCCAAACTGTGCGCCCTCATCAGCGATGAAGGCGCGGTCACCAATGCCCGCTATCCTACAAACGCCATCTCACCTCCGGTCATCAGCGAGAAGATCAACCTGCCGTGGCCGCAGAAGTTCACCGCCGGCACTAACTTTGGCGAGCTGACGCGGGAAATCCGGTTGCCGGATGATGTGCGCATCGTCATCAACGCGCCGGAATCAAATTCATTTACGCCGGACAAACCGGTGCTGCTGGTTTTCTTTGCGCTGCCGAACGGGAACAGCATCGAACAGACTTTTGGCAAGGCGCTTGCGCCGGGCGATGACTGGCATTTTGACATCCAACATATCGGCGCCCAGACGCGCTGGCTGCGGAACATCCTCACGAACCGCACGGTCGTTGTTGCGTACCTGGAGGCGGAAAATAAAAGCTGGCCGACGTGGCGCAAGACGCATGATGACAAACGCATCACGGAAGTCATCAACGGCGTGCGCGGGATTTTTTCGGCAAACAAAACGGAGGTAGTCCTCGCCAGCCACAGCGGTGGCGGCAGCCTGATGTTCGGCTACCTTAACGCCGTGAAAAAAATTCCCGACGACATCAAGCGCATCGCCTTCCTCGATAGCGATTACGCCTACGACACCACTAACCACGCTGAAAAACTGGGGCACTGGCTGACCGCTTTCGGCGACCACCGGCTCTGCGTGCTGGCCTATCAGGATTACCTCGCGTTGCTGAGCGGGAAGACATTCGTGAGCGAGGCCGGCGGAACCTGGGGCCGCAGCCAGGTCATGCTGAACGATCTCCGCACGCAGTTTCAATTCACCAGCGTAACAAACGACGGCTTGGAAACCGTCTCAACCGCGGACAAGCAAATCGAATTTCTGCTGAAGGAAAATCCGGAGAAAAAAATCCTGCACACGGTGCAGGTTGAGCGCAATGGCTTCATCCACGCCCTCCTCTCCGGCACCCCCGACGAAGCCAAGGGTTATGAATACCTGGGCGAACGGGCTTATACCAATTGGATCCGCTGACGGAGTGCGCCCGTCCCGGGCGCAGCAATCTTCACTAGTCAGAATGCGTAATAATAACAGAATGCTCCCTGCCACTGGCATACCCACGGCTGGCTTCAGCTCCGCGATCGACAAGCTTTAAGTGACGGTCCAACGGCTGTCCCCTCTCCCAGCGGGAGAGGGGAAGGGTGAGGGAGAACGCTTTACCAACCTGTGCCCATTCAAAGAAGCATGTGACGTACTCCGTTGTTAAAAACAAGCTCCGCCTACAATTTCTCCGGCTGCTTCATCAGTTCCCCGATCCGCTGCAACAAACGGCCGGCGGCGCCACCATCCAGCACGCGATGGTCAAAGCTCAACGTCAAATTCACCTCGGTGATCGGCACAAACTGGCCCTTCGACTCATCCCAGAACGGCACCTTGCGACCGGCACCCATGCCCAACACCAGCGTCTGTTCCGGCAACGGAATCGGCGTGGCCCAGATCAGGCCGAACGTGCCGAAGTTCGTGACGGTGGCGATGGAACCGCCCGTGGCATCCGGCGGCAGCTTGCGTTGCCGCGCGAGTTCGACGAGTTCGTTGTAGCGCTGCGTCATGTCCCTCAGCGTCTTCTTGTTGGTGTTGCGGATGACCGGCACCAGCACACCGTCCTCGGCTTCCACGGCGAAACCGACATCAATGGAGATCGGATGGATGATCTTGTTGCCCACGAGGCGGCCGGCCACGGCGGAGTTTTCCGCCAGCGCGATCCCCAAGGCGCGGAGCGCATACAGCGCCGGCCCGGGCTTCGGGTCCGAAGACCTGCGGTGCGCGAGCACCGCATCCAGCGGCACCGGCAATCCCACGGTCGCCAGTGGACGCGTCCAGCTCCGCCGCATGGCGTCGGCCACGGCCACGCGCATGGTGGAAGCGTCGCTGATCTTGTGCTTCTCCAGGCTGGTGATGTATTTCTCGAAATCTTCGACCGTCACACGTCCCGCCGCGCCGCTGCCGGCCACACCCGCGAGGTCGGCCGCGTGCAGTCCCAGTTCGTCCATGCGCGCCTTGAGCCGCGGTGAGAGATAACTCGCGCCGGCGGCATTGGCGGGCACGGGCAGCCCGCGAATGGTCGGCTGCACGCCAGCTTTGCCACTGTTGACTCCGGACCTGGATACTTGTTCAGTGTCGGAACATTTTTGCGAGACCGCCACGTCGAGCCCAAGGCGGGCGATCTCCTCCTTCGTGGCTTCAATGTGTCCCAGCGTGGCGCCGACGGCATAGCTCTCGTCCATCTGCGCGGTGAACTTTTCGATCCGGCCCTTGCAAGGCGCGGCCACGGTCATGGTGGCCTTGTCGGTCTCGACCTCGATCAGATCCTGGTCGGCCTCGACCGTACCGCCGGCCGGAATGAGGAAGTTGATGATGCGGGCCTCGGCGATGGATTCGCCAAGCTGGGGCATGATGATGGGAACAAGCGGCATAATTTCAGTGCCTTAAAATTTTACGGGCGGCGGCGCCGATCGAACGGACGGTCGGACGATGCGCCGCCCAGAGGTTGGGATGATATGGAACCGGGGTGTCTTTTGCGTTGAGCCGTTGCGGCGGCGCGTCCAGCAGGCCGTAACCTTCGCTGGTGACGCGGGCAACGACTTCCGCCGTGACTCCGCCCCACGGCCAGGATTCACCGACAGCCAAAAGCTTTCCGGTGCGCGCCACGCTGGCCATCACGGTGTCCGTATCCAGCGGCTTCACGGAACGGAGGTCGACCACTTCGACTTCCCAACCTTCGTCAGCCAGTTCAGTTGCCGCCTCCAGCGCGTCCTGCACCATCGCGCTGTAAGCCACGATCGTGAGGTCGCGGCCTTCGCGCGCGATGCGGGCCTTGCCGATGGGCAGCGCCTCGCTGGGCAGCTTTTCAGCCTTGAGATGGCGGTATAGAAATTTATGTTCGCAGAAAATGACCGGATCATCGATGGCCACCGCTTCGAGCAGCATGGAATAGGCGTCCTCCACCGTCGCGGGCGTCAGCACGATGATGCCGGGATAGTGCGCGTAGATCGTCTCCAGGCTCTGGCTGTGGAACGGCCCGCCGCCGGACGTGCCGCCGAACGGCAGGCGCACCGTGATGGGACAGGAAACATTCGTGCGCCAGAACAGCGTCGCCGCCTGGTTGACGATCTGGTTGAAGCCGACCGTTGAAAAATCTGCGAACTGCATCTCGATGATCGGCCGCATGCCCTCAATGGCTGCGCCGACGGCGAGGCCGACCATGGCGTCCTCGGAGATCGGGGAATCGATGACCCGCCCGGGAAATTCTTTGGCCAGGTTCTTGGTGGCCTTGAACGCGCCGCCAAAGGCGCCGACGTCCTGGCCGTAGATGAACACCCGCGGGTCATCGCGCAACGCGTGGGCCTGCGCTTCGCAAATGGCATCAAGGTAGGTAAGGCTCATTCTGAAAATAATAATGTCCGAAGGTCAGATATTGCCTTCGATCAGGTGCTTGGTTGATAGCGCGGTCCATTCCTCGGCGAACGGATCGGGCGCGGGCTCCCGCTGGACTTGCGCCACCGCCTCCTCGATCTCGCGGATGGCCTCGCTGCGCCAGACGGCGAATTGCGAAGCATCGGCCCATTTCTGCTGGAGGATGGTTTCTTCGGCGACTTTCATGCAATCGCGTCCGAGCGCGGATGTCTTGTACTTGGGATCGATGTAGCTGGCGTCGTCATGCTCGCCATGGCCGCACAGCCGGAGCAACTTGGCGACAACCAGTTGTGGCCCGTTCCCTGCCCGTGCGCTTGCCACCGCGCCGCCCACGGTTTTCAAACAGGTGGTCAAGTCTGTGCCATCCACTGAATGGGCCGCTATGCCATAGCCCACTGCGCGGTCCGCCAAGGTATCGCAGGCAAACTGTCGCGAGGTCGGCGTGGAGTAGGCATACTGGTTGTCGGCCACGACCAGGATGAGTGGCAGCTTTTCGACGGCCGCCTGGTTGAGCGCTTCGTGAAAGGCGCCGGTAGACGTCGCTCCATCACCAAGACAGGTGGCGCCTACAATGCCCGTGATCCCCTTCATCCGCCGCGCAAACAGAACCCCGTTCACCACGGAGACCATGGCGCCCAAATGGCTGATCATCGGCAGATAGCCGGCCTGAGGATTGCCGCGATGGACATTGCCGTCGCGCCCGCGCATCGGTCCCAGCGACGAGCCCATGTAGGTACGGACGGCATCAAGGATGGTTTCACCGAACGCCAGCCGCCCCGCCTGGTCCCGGATCAGGGGGGCAAACACGTCAGATTTGGTAAGATTTACGCCCAGGGCGGCGCTCAAGGCTTCCTGACCACGGCCCAGAAAGACACCCCCGTGGATTTTGCCCGCGCGGTAGAGCGCGGCGAATTTTTCATCCAACAGCCGTGCGCGCAGCATAAAGCGGTAGGCAAGGAGATGCGCCTCAGGCACAGCTTCAATTTGCCCCCCGCGAGGCTCGGAGACGGTTTGCAGCATGGAGAAAGTTTATCGGCGACCGCGGATGCCAGCAATGATTCTTTCAGATACTCCTTAAAAAATCGGCTGGCTGACCGAAGTAAAATCTGGTAGTTACCACGGTTCCGGAACAGGAAAGCCGTTCCGGTACGGCGAAATGAACCCAACAAAATTTCAGGCCCTGTTGCTGGCCAATGACGCCAAGCTGCTCGAAGCCTTGTCGCAGGCCGTCCGTACGGACGGCGGCAACATCGGCTTTGCGGGTAATTACGCCGATGCGCTGAACGCTTTCCAGACGCACCCGCCGGACCTGCTCCTGCTCGACCTGAAAACGGCCGAGGCCGACAGCCTCAACCTGCTCCGCCAGATCAAGCATCATCCGCCGGCCACCCCGGTCTACTCCATCGCCTTCGCGCCGGAATCGGACCCGGCGGCGATATTGCGCGCCTATGATGTTGGCGTGAATCAAACGATCCATACGCCCCTGGAAAATAACAGCATCCTTCGCGCCCGCCTCCACAGCGGCGTGCACATCAAGCGCAAGCAGGAGGAGATGCTCAAGCGCCAGCAGGAACTGACCGATGGCTGCCGCCACGCCGAGGCCAACTCGCGCGCCAAATCCGATTTTCTCGCGGCCATGAGCCATGAGATCCGCACGCCGATGAACGGCGTCATCGCCATGTCCAGCCTGCTCATGGAGACGTCCTTGACGCCGGACCAGCGCGGCTATCTGGACACCATCCACAACAGCAGCGAATCGTTGCTGAGCATCATCAATGACATCCTTGACTTCTCCAAGATCGAGGCCGGCAAGATGGAATTGGAGAGGCGCCCGTTCGACTTGCGCGCCAGCATCGAGGAATCACTCGACCTGCTTGCCCCGCGCGCCATGGACAAGCAGCTTGACCTGGCCTACCAGGTGGATGAACGCATCCCCGAACTCGTCGAAGGCGACGGCCAGCGGCTCCGCCAAGTTTTGGTCAACCTGGTCGGCAATGCGCTGAAGTTTACCGAGAGCGGCGAAGTCTTTACCCGCGTGCAAAAACTGCAGCTCCCGCCGGCCGAGGCGGATAATCCGCTCGCGTTGCGCCTGCATTTTGCCGTCAAGGATTCGGGCATCGGCATCGCCCCGGACCGGCTCGCCAAGCTGTTCAAGCCGTTCACTCAGGCAGATGTTTCCACCGCGCGCAAATACGGCGGCACCGGGCTCGGCCTCGCCATCAGCCGCAAGCTGGTTGAATTGATGGGCGGAAAAATGTGGGCGGAAAGCGTCGCCGGTGAAGGCTCCACCTTCCACTTCACCCTCAACGTCACCGCCCAGGCGGACTCGAAGCCGCCGGCGCATACCGGCAAGATCGCGCGCCTGGCTGACCTGAAGATCCTGATCCTCGATGACAACGCCACCACCCGCAACATCCTGTTTGACCAGTGCCGGCTGTGGGGCATGCTGCCGCAGGCGGTGGAAAGTTCCGGGCAGGCGCTGGAGTTGCTGCGCAAGGGTAACGCGTTTGACCTGGCCTTGATCGACCTGCACCTGCAGGGCAAGGATGGTCTCGCTATCGCCTCCGAAATCCAGAAGATTCCCACCGCCGCCATGCTGCCGATGGTGCTGCTTACCCCGCTCGGCAAAAAGAAAAGCAGTTCGGAAGAGGTCCGTGTCGTTTTCGCCCACGCCGTGCACAAGCCGGTGAAACCCGCCCAGCTCTGCGCCGCGCTGGAACGCGCGTTGTTGAGCCCGCGCACCCCGGCCCGGGCCACCGAACCGCCGAAACCAGCCACGACCCTTGCCGAGACCCTGCCCTTGCGTATCCTGCTTGTGGATGACAACGCCATCAATCAAAAGGTGGCCGTCCGCATCCTGCAACAGCTTGGCTATGTGCCTGAAGTCGCCGGCAACGGCCGCGAGGCGCTCGACATGCTCGACCAAAAGCCGTTTGATTTCATCTTCATGGATGTGATGATGCCCGAGATGGACGGACTGGAGGCGACCCGGATGTTGCGCAAACGCCAGGTCAGCGGCGACCACGCCCATTACCAGTCCCGCATCGTCGTCTGCGCCATGACCGCCCATGCCATGACCGGTGATCGCGAGAAATGCATCGCCTCCGGCATGGACGATTACCTCGCAAAACCGGTCCGCCCGAAAGACGTCCGCGATATGCTGGAACGCTGGGGCGGAAAGATCATGCCGGGCAACGCCAAATCTGCGCCCGTCAAAGGCCCCGAAAGCGCCGCGGCCGAACCGCCCGTGGACATGGATCGCATGACGGACCTCACCGATGGCAACCATGACAGCCTGCGGGAACTGGTCGAGATGTATCTCAAGCAGACCCACAAGCAGTTTGACCAGATGCAGGCCGCCATCCGCGATGGCAACGCCGATACCCTTAGGCGCGTGGCCCATAGCGGCGCGGGCGCCAGCGCCACGCTGGGAATGACCCAGTTGGTCCCCAAGTTGCGCCAGCTTGAAAAGCTTGGCGCCTCCGGCAACCTGGCCGGGGCCGGGGAAATTTGCGAAAAAGCCGCCGCGGAGTATCTTCGCATACAGGACTTTTTGAAATTGAACCCGGAACTCGAGTCCGTGTTCAAGAACTTCAAACCCGCATGAAAAATATTTTAATCATCGAGGACGATCAGATCGTGGCGAATGTCTACCGCAACAAGCTTGCGGTTGAAGGCTACAAGGTCGAGGTCGCCAGCGATGGTGAGGCCGGTCTCCGCATCCTGCGCACGTTCAGGCCGGATCTGGTCATCCTTGACCTGATGCTCCCGACCATCACCGGCGTGGATGTCATCAGGGAAATCCGCAGCGAACCGGATTTCACCAAGGTCCCCATCATCGTTTTTTCCAACACTTACATGACGAACCTGATCCAGGACGCATGGCGTGCGGGAGCCAACAAATGCCTCTCCAAGTCCAGTTGCACCCCGAAGGATGTCATCGAGGTCGTGCGCCAAACCATCGGCAGCAGCGGTGCGATGCCACAGGCAAAGCCGGCCCCCGCCGAGCCGCCCGCGCGCAAACCCGCCACCACGATCAGCAACGAGAACGACGCGGAATTCCAGGCGGATTTACGCAAGACCTTCATCGACAACCTGCCGTCCACCCTCCAGACGCTGCGCGCCGGTTTGCAAGCCCTCATCAAGGCGGATAACGAGATGCTCCGGCTCAAGCAGGTCTATGAACTCTACCGGCAGATCCATGCACTGAACGGCAATGCCAGCGTTGCCGGCCTGGTCCAGATCGCGCACATGTCCGGCGCCTTTGAGGCGCTGCTCAAGGAAATCTACGAAAAGCCCAAGAACATCAATCCGTCCACCATCCGCACCGTCGCCTCCGCGGTGGATTTTCTCGGCCTGCTGTTTGAAAAAGGCACGCTGCCGGACAGGCAGGAGCTTCCCGCCTCCAAAATCCTCGTGGTCGATGACGAAGCCATCTCCCGCCGGGCCATCGTCTATGCGCTCGAGAAGGCCAAGCTCAAGTCCGTCAACCTTGACGACCCCCAGCAGGCGCTGCCGTTGCTCGCCGAAAATGAATTCGATCTCATCTTCCTGGATGTGGACATGCCCGGCATGTCCGGCTACGAGCTTTGTGCCAAGCTCCGCGCCCTGCCCCAACACAAGAAAACACCCGTCGTTTTCGTGACCAGCCTGAATGACTTCGATAACCGTACCAGCTCCACCATGGCGGGCGGCAACGATTTCATCGGCAAGCCGTTCCTGTTCATCGAGCTTACCGTCAAGGCTCTCATCCATGTCATGCGCGCCAAGTTTCAACCCCGCTGAACACCTTTGATCCCCAGCCAGAAAAACAGGACGAGGTTTGCTCCGGAACAATTGTTCCCGCCATCCATCCCATGGTTGTGAGGTTTGCATGAAGAAAAAACTAAAATGGACCGTACTGGTGCTGATTGTGGCTTTTTTGCTCCTGCAGTTCACCAACCCGCCGCGCATCAACCCGCCGGTCAAAGCGGATCTGATCGCCGCCGTGAACCCGCCCCCGGCGGTCGCCGCCAGCCTGCGTGCCGCCTGCTACGACTGCCACTCCTACGAAACCAAATGGCCGCTCTATGCGCGCATCGCGCCCTCCTCCTGGCTGGTTGTCAGCGACGTGAACGAAGGCCGGCAGCACCTCAACCTGTCCGAGTGGCCGGATGACGCTGCACGCGCCGCCAGAAAACTGGACCGGATCAACGAGGAGGTTGACGGCCGCGACATGCCGCCCAAAAAATACACCCTACTGCATCCCGATGCGCGGCTGTCCGAAGAACAGCGCAAACAGCTCATGGAATGGAGCGATGCCGCCGCCGCCAAGCTGCGCGCCGGTTCCACCAATCAGTGATGAAGCTCCACACCGAATTCATTTCCGCCGCCCAGAAAGATTCCCGCCGCCTGATGGTCATGCTTCACGGCCTGGGCGACAGCGTGGAAGGTTATTACTGGATGCCGGAAGCCATGAACCTGCCCTGGCTCAACTTCCTGCTGGTCAACGCCCCCGACCCGTATTACGGCGGCTGGTCCTGGTTTGATATCAATGACCAGGCTCCTGGCGTCCTCCGCAGCCGCCAGCTTTTGTCCGGTTTGCTGGATGAACTGCGCGCAAAAAATTTCCCGGCCGACCAGATCACGCTCGGTGGATTTTCCCAGGGCTGCCTCATGACCATTGATGTGGGCCTGCGATATCCGCACCGGCTCGCCGGGCTGGTGGGCATCAGCGGGTGGGTTTATGACCTGGAGAACCTGGTAAAAGAACCGCCGCCACTGGCCAAGGAACAACGCCTGCTCTCCACCCATGGCCCCTTTGACACCGTGATCCCCATCGCCAAAGTTCGCGAGCAGCTCAAGACGCTCAAGGCCGCCGGATTTAACGCCGCCTGGCACGAATTTCCCAAGGCCCACGGCATCCATGGCGAGGAGGAAATCTCCGTCATCCGGGAGTTTGTGCGCGCCGGTTATCCGGTTGTGGACATATAACCGGCGCGCTGCAGCGGGCCGCGCCGACGCGCGGGCTTGGTAAGGTCACGCCTTGAACTGGCGGTTCGCGCCCGGCATCCAGATCTGCTCCGAATGCGCCTGGCTGCCGCCGTCCAGGTCCATCGCCTGGTTCACCACTTGTCGCATCCGGTTAAACCACCACTGGCCGCGGGCCATGCGGCTTTCGCGTTTGCGGCCGTGGATGCGGCATTGCGTTCCGTTGAATCCAAGTTCGAGTTGATTGTTGGTCGTCATAATTTTGTTATAATTACGACGCCATTCTGGCAGGGGGGGTTGGACAAAGGCTGTCCAACCCAAAATATTTTTTACATCGTTTTTTGACCCAAAAAACCAGCCCAATGAAAGTTTAAGAAGCCGTCCACCGATCCGTGACGGGTATTCCCAAAGACGCGGGGAATGTTTCTCCCTCTCCTCGGAGGAGAGGGCCGGGGTGAGGACGGTCGTTAATCTAGCTTTGCCCCCAACCCTCCATGTAAAAAAGCCTCACGGCCGCAGCTCAATGACATCCCCCGCTTCGACCGGGATGTCCGTGCCGCTGAACAACACCTTGGCATCCAGCGTCGCGCTTTCACCCTGATGCGTGATGATGATCTGCTTGGGCTCGGCCTTGCCGGTGTAGTTTGCCGTCGCCACTGTCTGCGCCAGCGTCAACCCTTCCACCCACGCCACCTGAGGATTCTGCACCGCGCCGATGACCGTGACGCCATGAAACTGCGCCGCCAGCTGCTGCTGCAAGATCATGTTCTGCCCCGCTAGGTAGGCAATCTGCGCCTGTGATTTTGATTTCGTCACGCAGCCGGTGGCAGCGAGGGCGATCAGCAAAATGGCAAAACTATGTCTCATCCTGAAATCAAACACCGTTGCCATGGGATTGGTTGCATTTAAACATCACGGAGTTGGCGCAGCCAGGGTGCCTTTCCAGCCCGTCACCGCTGACTTGATTTCTGCCGCGCAGTTCGCCCGCGGCTTCACAAACCGCGGCGTGAACCACGGAAAGCTGCCGACCAGGTCGTACGTCACCAAAATCTGCCCGTCGCAATCCGGCCCGCTGCCGATGCCGATGGTCGGCACGGAAATCATCCTGGATATCTCCGCGGCCACCGGCGGCGTGACCAGTTCCAGCACAATGGCAAATGCGCCGGCTTCCGCCAATAACTTGGCATCCGTCAGCAATCGCTGGTGCTCGTCTTCCTTTTTGCCCTTGATGCGATAGCCGCCCTCTTCCAGGACATGCTGCGGCAACATTCCCAGATGGCCACAAAAGGGAATGCCCGCCGCGATGATGGCCCTGACCTGCGGCAAGATTTCTTGGCCGCCTTCCGCCTTTACGAATTCCGCCCCGGCCGCCACCAACCGTCTGGAATCCGCCACGGCGGTCTCCACCGTTTCGTAGCTGTGATACGGCAGGTCGCCGCCGAGCAGGGCATTCGGCTTCGCCCGGGCGGCGGCGCGGATATGATGCTCCATCTCCGCCATCGTGACATGCGTGGTGTCGGGATATCCCAGCACGACCATGCCCAGCGAATCGCCGACCAGCAGAAACGGCACCCCGCATTCGTCCAGCAGTTTCGCCATCGGATAATCATAAGCCGTCAGCGCGGCGATCTTTTCGCCACGCGATTTCATATCGCGAATCGTTTGAACCGTGATTTTGGAATTCATTCCGGCAGTGGCTGGTGAAATTTGTGTCAAACTTATTTGGCGAAACTCGCCGTCAATTCCTCCGGCGTGGTCGTCGCCGTGCCGACTTTGCCGACGACGATGCCCGCCGCGTAATTGGACAAAATCGCCGCCTCGATTGGCGAGGCGCCCGCCGCCACTGCCAGCGTGAAACTCGCGATCACCGTGTCGCCCGCGCCCGACACGTCAAAAACCTCCTGCGCCACCGTCGGGATGTGAAACGGCTTCCGCCCGCGCTGGCACAACAACATGCCCAGTTCGCCCAGAGTGATGAGCAACAGGGCCGGGTTCAATTCCCGCAGCAACCGTTCCGCCACCTGCATCAATTGCTTGTCCGCGAACGGATTGGCGTTCTTCGTATCGTCCGTCAGCGCGGCCAGTTCGAACGCCTCCTTGCGATTGGGTGTGATCAGCGAAAGATTGGTCAGGTTCAGGTGATGCACCGGCTTGGGGTCCAGGCTCAGCCACACGCCGCGCTCGCGGCAGATGCGTTTGATCTCGTCCAGCAACGGCTGCGTCACCACGCCCTTGCCGTAATCACCCACGATCACCGCGTCCGCCCGGGCGATCTTCTTTTTAAACTCTGCGACCAGGGCCGCCGTCGTCCGGGCATCCAGTTCGCCGCGTGTTTCCCGGTCCACCCGCACCACCTGTTGTTGGTGCGCCACGATGCGCGTCTTGATGCTCGTATGCCGGCCGGCGCTTTTCACCAGCCCCGTGCAGCCGATGCTTTGCTCGCCCAAAAGTTTCAACAGCTTCCGCGCCGCGTCATCCCGGCCGATCGCGCCGAACAGTTCCGCCGGGGTCTTCAGGCAGACCAGGTTGCGCGCGACATTCGCCGCGCCGCCCGGCATGAAGCTCTCGCGTGAAAAATCCACCACCGGCACCGGCGCTTCCGGCGAGATGCGCGACACCCCGCCCCAGATGAACTGGTCCAGCATCACGTCGCCAACGACCAAGATGCGGGTTTTGGTCGCCGCGGATAAAATCTGCCGGGCGCGGGCAGCGGATAATGTTTTTCCGTTCATAAAATTTAAGCTGCCTTTTGGATCTTTTCCCATTGACCACCTTTATTTGCACGCCATGCCTCCCAGCCAAGTGGAAGGGCTGACAGTTCCTTAATACTCGGATCGAGGTCAACGATTTCTTCGAGCGACACAATCACCATATCACTCGTAGATGGTGTATCTTTTCCTAAAAATTGCCAACTTCCATCATCTTCGTCATGCGTAACATGCAGAATTGGCTGATGCTCGGAAAAAATTTGGCGGATGGAAAAAACCGCCACATTTGTCGCATCCTCAAACGGCCAATCTTTTGCCTCATTATTCATTCGAATAATTAGTTCAAAAATCCCGTCAGCGGACTCGTCGCGCTGGCCACTTCGCTCTGCGCGCCCAGGCCGATCTCGTACGCACTGCGTCCGGCCTCCACGGCCAGCTTGAATGCCACCGCCATCCGGTTCGCATCGTTTGCCACCGCGATGGCCGTGTTCACCAGCACCGCGTCCGCGCCCATCTCCATCGCCTCCGCCGCATGGCTCGGCGCGCCAATGCCCGCATCCACCACCACCGGCACCGTCGCCTGTTCGATGATGATGCGGATCTGGTCCCGCGTCTGGATACCACGGTTTGAGCCAATGGGCGCGCCCAACGGCATCACCGTCGCGCAACCAACCTCCTGTAAACGCTTCGCGAGCACCGGGTCGGCATTGATGTACGGCAACACGGTAAACCCTTCCTTCACGAGCACTTCCGCCGCCTTGAACGTCTCGATTGGGTCCGGTAACAGATACCGTGGGTCGGGATGTATCTCCAGTTTCACCCACTTTGGCAAGCCGGCAGCCAACGCTAGGCGTGCCAAGCGCACGGCCTCCTCGGCATTCATCGCCCCGCTGGTGTTCGGCAGCAGCAGATATTTCTTGGGATCAATGAATTCAAGGATGTTGGCGAACGGGTCCTTGCGCCCGGTCAAATCCGCCCGGCGCAGCGCCACGGTCACCATTTCCGTGCCGCTGGCGGCCAACGCGTCACGCATCGCTTCCGGTGCGGGAAATTTTCCCGTGCCCAGGATGAGCCGCGAATGAAACGTGCGCCCCGCAATGACCAATGGCTTGGATGAAATCGACATTGTCCTAATTTAATTGTTAAAGCGCCGCTTTGTCGAGAATTGGAAAAAATCACGAAGACCGCCTGCCCCTCATTTTGCCCATCACGGCGTATGCACGCGGTAGAACCGGAACGGCATGTTTGTCGACACCGCATCCGTGAACAGCAGCAATCCGCCCGAGGGCATATTCGTGATGATCGGCGTCCACGTCTTGAAATTTGTCGTGCCTTCGACCACATAATTCAAGCCGTCCTGGCCTTGGGCATTGATGTGGAACTTGTGGTTGAACATGCCCGCCGTCGCCGGCAGCCATTGCGGCATGGACGAGGTGGCCAGGGAGGCGAACACCGTGAAACTGTTGGTGGCCGTGGAAACCCCGTCAAAGGCCACGACCGTGACATTATAGATTCCGCTGGCCGTGTAATTATGCACCGGGTTCTGCGCCGTGGACGTCCCGCCGTCGCCGAACGTCCAAGTGTAGGCGTTCGCGGCCACGGGAGCGCCGATGAATTCCAGCTCGGAAAGTTGCACCGAGTTGGCGGTTGAAGGATCCTTCACGCTGTCGATCTGGAACCGGTAGATGTTGAACCCGCCCGCGTTGGTGAAACCGTAGGTGTGCGTGTCAAACCGGTTGGTGAACGTCTCCCCGGTGCGCGTATCCAGCGTGATCCAGTTGGTGCCGCCGTCGTTTGAGCCGCGCAACCTCCAGTCACGCGGGTCCCGCTCGGGCGAGTCATTCGCGGCCGATACCGTGTACTGCGTCACCACGCACTGCGCGCCGTTCGTGTACTGGTATTGGATCCAGCTAGCGCGTGTGGACGGATTGTTGGTCGCAAAATCCAGCCATTTGGTCGCCGTGCTGTTATCGAAGGCGTTTGTCGCCACTTCGCCGGGCGCGTTCTCGCCCTGCGCCGTGATCTTGCCCGTGTGATCATCTGTCGTATTCGCATTGGTGACGATGCTGAT
>DATHQS010000028.1:0-10061 GCA_035482455.1 Candidatus Acidiferrales bacterium
TGTTCTTGATCCAGATCGTCGCCCGCCCCGCCCTTAGTCTGACATTCATGTCATTCACCCCTTCATTGAATCATACTTGTTGAAAAGTTGAATTTCTCCCCGGAATGTAGAATGCAGATTTATGCCATATTTCTGCAAAAAACCCGGGTGGGAAGGGGGTCTGGCCAAAAAAATTCCCTAAAAATCATAATCGCCCCGTAAATATTAGGGATAACCGATATCTAAAAAAAGGCGGCCGGGGCAAAAACTGCGGATTTTCGGGGAAATTGAAAGATTTCAGAAAAATAAAAAAATAAACCGCCGCGGAACGGGTGGCCAGTGAAAGTCGCTTCCCCCGTCATTCGTGATTCGTCATTATTTAGTCATTGGACATTAGCGCTTGGTCATTTTGCCGGCCTTCCCGCCATCCTCCATCATGACCCTTCCCCGGCGCACCAGCACCTTTTGTCTGGCTGCCCACGCCTCTCAAAGATAATTTACTTCCATCAAACCATCCTCATCCCAACCCATGGCCAGCCGCAAACTCCTCATCCTCCTCGCCGCTACGCTTTGCCTCCTGACCGCCGCCCCCGCCCCCGCCCAAACCACTGTCGCCGTCCGGATTGATTCCAAAAATCCCGGCGCCGAAATCCCCGCCGATTTCGTCGGCCTCAGTTTCGAGATGCAGCGCGTCCTCGCCGATACCAACGGCTGGCACTATTTCAGCGCCACCAACCAGCCCCTCATCGCCACATTTAAGGTGCTCGGCATCAAAAACCTCCGCGTCGGCGGCAACACCGCTGACCGCCCCACGCTCCCCGTCCCCACCCAGGCCGATGTCGATAACCTCTTCGCCTTCGCCTCGGCCGCCGATGTGAAGATCATCTACACCCTGCGCCTCAACCAAGGCAGCCTCGATGGTGCTGTGCAGATGGCCAACTACATCTCGCGCCATTATTCCGACCACCTTGATTGTTTTGCCATCGGCAACGAACCCAACGTCTTTTCCACCAACTACGATGTCTATGTCGCCGGGTGGAAACGTTTCGCCGCGCAGATTACCGCCCCGTCCAATTCGCCCGGCGCCAGATTCTGCGGCCCCAGCGTCTCGCCCGGCCATGAAAAATGGTCCGCCCAGTTCGCCGCCGACCTCGCCCGCACCGGCTGGCTCAAATTTATTTCGCAGCACGATTATCCCGACGGCGACGCCCGCCGTTCAACCAATGCCGCCCTCACCCGCGACAAACTCCTCGCGCCCGCCATGAACGAACACTACGCCAAGTTCGCCGCCAATTTTGTTCCCACTGTCGTCTCCAACGGCCTTGCCTACCGCTTCGAGGAAGCCAACAGCCTGTACGATGGCGGCGCGCTGGATGCCAGCGACACGTTCGCTTCCGCACTTTGGGCTCTCAATTATCAATGGTGGTGGGCCGCCCACGGCATGACCGGCATCAACTTCCACACCGGCGACAAGGTCGCCGCGCGCGATGAAAACAAGCCCTGCCGTTACGCCTCCTTCTGGACCGTCACCAACGGCTACAACGTCCATCCCATCGGCTACGCCGAAAAAATGTTTTCCCTCGGCGGCCGCGGCCGCCTCCTGCCCCTGAAAATCACCTCCGCGGGATATCCGCCGCACCCGGTCAACTTCAATCTCACCGCCTACGCCACGCTCGCACCCGATAATAGTTATTACTTCACCCTCATCAACCAGACCCATGGCGACACCGGCACCAACCTGACCGTCTTCCTCGGCTCGAAGGAAGTCGACGGCTGGACCAAGGGCGAAGTCATCCGGCTCGCCGCGCCCGCCGGCGATGTCTCCGCCAAAACCGGCATCACCCTCGGCGGCTCGGAAATCTCCGACACCGCCGCCTGGACCGGCCAATGGCAGCCCGTCGCCGTGCCGCCGGAAAAATTCCAGTTCCCCATCACCGTGGAACTCCCTCCCGCCAGCGCCGCCGTCGTGCACCTCACGCCAAAATAAATTAGGACAATGGCGTCTGGCGGCTGCCTAAAACTAGAATCAACATAACTATGAATGCACGACAGCCCTTTGATGTTCCAAACGAACTTGAATTGATTGAGTGGTTTGGTTGCGACACCGTAAAGGAAGATGAAAAGCGATACTGCTATCAGTTTTCAGACGAATCCAATGTGACCTTGATTTTCTCTTTTGATGTCATTCAGGCTTCCATTCAAACCATAGTTACCGTGGCTGGAGCGCCCGTTGCCAAAGTGGTTCATGAAAGCGCGAGGAAACTTTGGTTCCAGGACCTTGGCAAAACCAGGCTGCTGCGGGCCGAATGCCTTCCGGGAGGGACTCACACGGAGTTGATGATCGAAATCCAACCGCGGATTCGGGTGGAGTGGAGTACTCTCTCCGTTTGACATGAATAGAACCTGGAAAGCCCCATGAAACTCATCCCCGTTCCTTGATTTCGCCGCCTCCCATTTCCCGCAAAAAAATTGGCACTTTTTCCACAGTCGCATCTCGTCAACCGCCACCCGGCGGCGTAAGCTCATGGCAAATCCACCACCGCCATGATTTGCCTGAAAAAAACTGCCGCCGTCTTGCTGCTCGCACTCATTTCCACCGGCCAGCTCCTCGCCGCCGTCACCGTCGGCCAGCTCCGTTGTGAGCACCTGGAAAATCCGCAGGGCATCGACACCGCCCGCCCGCGCCTGAGCTGGCAATTGTCCTCCGGCGACCGCGACGTCAAGCAGAGCGCCTATGAAATCCACGTCGCCTCCACCGCGATCAACCTGAAACGCGGCACCGCCGATTCGTGGGACAGCGGAAAAGTTTCCTCGGATCAATCCGTTCTCGTTCCTTACGACGGCCATGCGCTCACCACCCGCGCCCGCTGTTTCTGGAAAGTCCGCGTCTGGGATGAGAATGGCAAAGCCTCCAAATGGAGCGAACCCGCCTCGTGGACCATGGGCCTGTTGAATCCATCCGATTGGCACGCCCAATGGATCGGCCAGGACGGCACCGATGTTGCCAGCATCCTGACCGGCACTTCCTGGATCTGGTATCCCGAAGGTGAACCGCTCGTGGCCGCCCCGCTCGGCACCAATTATTTCCGCCGCGTCGTCACCCTGCCCGCCGGCCGGAAAATCAAACAGGCTATCTTTGAATACACCGGCGACAACGAATGCCGCGGCTGGATCGGCTCGTTCGACCTCGGCGCGCGCAACAGTGCCAAAAACGTCAAATGGAACGACATCACCGGCCGCCTCGAACCCGGCCAGACCTATGTCTTCGGCCTGACCGGAATCAACTCCGGCCCCGACCCCAAGCCCGCCGGCATCATCGCCAAGCTAACTATCGAATTCGCTGAAGGCGAACCCCTCATCATCCAGTCGGACGACCACTGGAAGGCCTCAAAAAATCCTGACCTCGGCTGGAATACCGCCACCTTCGACGATTCCAAATGGGTCTCCGCCGTCGTTCTTGGCCCGGCCGAAATGAAACCCTGGGGCAATCCCCGCACCGCCGAAAGCCGCCGCCAGCCCGCCCGCTATCTGCGCAAGGAATTCGCCGTGGATAAAAATAAAAAAATCGCCTACGCCACCGTCTCCTTCTCCGGCCTCGGCCTGTCCGAGCTCTACCTCAACGGCTCGAAGGTCGGCGATGCCGTGCTCTCTCCCGCCTTCGCACAATATGACAAACGCGATTTTTACGTCACCTACGACGTCACCAAAAATCTCCAGCAAGGTCCAAATGCCCTCGGCGTCATCCTCGGCAACGGCCGTTTCTACGCCGACCGCAGCAAAACCTACGCCGGCACCGTCAACTTCGGCTGGCCCAAACTCCTGCTCAGCCTCCACATCGATTATACCGACCGCACGTCGGCTGATATCGCCAGCGACGCTTCCTGGAAACTCACCGCCGCCGGCCCGATTCTCGCCAACAACGATTTCGATGGCGAAGAATACGACGCCCGCAAGGAACTCAGCCGTTGGAGCCAGCCGGGCGGCGATGCCCCTGTTTGGTCCCCCGCCCAGGTCGTCTCCGCTCCCGGCGGCATCCTCTCCGCACAGATGCAGGAACCCATCCGCGTCACCGGCACCCTCAAGCCTGTCTCCGTGAAGGAACTCAAGCCCGGCGTCTTCATCTACGACCTCGGCCAGAACATGGTCGGCTGGTGCCGCCTGCACGTCAGCGGCCCCGCCGGCACCACCGTCACCCTGCGCCACGCCGAAACTTTAAAACCCGATGGCTCGCTCTACATGGCCAACCTCCGCGGCGCGGAAGTCACCGACCGCTACACGCTCAAGGGCACCGGCCGCGAGACGTGGGAACCGCGCTTCGTCACACACGGCTTCCGTTTCGTCGAAGTCACCGGCTTCCCCGGCAAACCCGATTTGAAATCCATTGAAGGCCGCGTGGTGAATGACGACCTTCCCACCGCCGGCAGTTTTCTCTGCTCCAACGACCTCATCAACCGCATCTACACGAACATCGTCTGGGGCACGCGCGGCAATTACCGCAGCCTCCCCACTGACTGCCCGCAGCGCGATGAACGCCAGGGCTGGCTCGGCGACCGCTCCGAGGAATGCAAGGGCGAGGCCTATCTCTTCGACATCTCCGCCCTCTATGCCAAATGGCGGCAGGACATGGCCGATGCCCAGCGCCCCAACGGCGTCATCCCCGATGTCGCCCCCGCCTACTGGCCTATCTATTCCGACAACGTCACCTGGCCCAGCAGCGCCATCATCGTGCCGTCCGCTTTGCAACGCATGTTTGGCGACGATGCCCCCATCGGCAAAAACTACGCCAGCGCCAAACTCTGGATCGAGCACATGCTCACCCTCTCGGAAAACAATCTGATTTCCCGCGATAGCTACGGCGACTGGTGCGTCCCGCCCGAAGAAGCCACCCTGATCCATTCCAAGGACCCCGCGCGCCAGACGGACAAGATGCTCCTCGCCACGTCCTATTTTTATTACGATCTCTGCCTCATCGCGAAATACGCCAAACAGCTCGGCAAGACCGATGACGCCGCCCGTTGGGAAAAACTCGCCGGCGATTTCAAGACCGCCTTCAACGAAAAATTCCTCGACCGCGACAAGGGCCAATATTCCAACGGCACCCAGACCTCCTGCGTACTCCCCCTCGCCTTTGGCCTGGTGCCCGATGACATGAAGGCCAGGATCTTCGCGCACCTCGTCGGCAAGATTAAAAACGACACCCACGGCCACATCGGTACCGGCCTCATCGGCGGCCAGTATCTCAACCGCGTCCTCTCGGACAACGGCCGCTCTGACCTGTGTTACACCATCGCCGCGCAAAAAGATTATCCGAGCTGGGGCTACATGGTGGAATCGGGCGCCACCACCATTTGGGAACTCTGGAACGGCAACACCGCCGACCCCACGATGAACTCCGGCAACCACGTCATGCTCATCGGCGACCTCGTCGTCTGGTTCAACGAATACCTCGCCGGCATCGCCCCCGACGACGCGCAACCCGGCTTCAAGCACATCCTCATGCACCCGCGCCCTGTCGGCGATCTGAAATTCGTGAAGGCCACCCACAACTCCCCCTACGGCCCCATCGCCAGCGAATGGCACCGCGACGGCAATAAATTCGACTGGCACATCGAAATCCCCGCCAACACCACCGCCACCGTCACCGTCCCCGGCGGATCCACGTCCAAGGAACTCGGCAGCGGCAAATATCATTTCACCAGCGAACTAAAATGAAGGCCCACGCATACCCAAATCTGAAAGCTGCTCACCAGGCCGCGGATTTTACAAAGGCATCCAGCGCGCGTACCACAACCCCAACGGGGTTGCAGCATTCAGCCCAGGGTTGCGAGGCACGAGCTACCCTGGGTGATCGAATAAACATATTTTCAACCCTGAAGGGGTTGAATCATTTTGGGTTCATCGTTCTCCTCCTCACCCTCACCAGCTGCGCCACCACCCCCCACCGTTCCCCCGTCGTGAAATCCGAATTCATCTTCCTGTCCGCCCCCTTCCCCTCCTGCCACGCCTCGACCATCGCCGAAACCAAATCCGGCCTCGTCGCCGCCTGGTTCGGCGGCACCGCCGAGCGCAACCCCGACGTCTGCATCTACGTCTCCCGTCAGCAAAACGGTGACTGGACCGCGCCTGTCGCCGTCGCCGATGGCGTCGGCTTCGCCACCAACCGCCTGCCCACCTGGAACCCCGTTCTCTTCCAGCCGAAGAATGGCCCGCTCCTCCTGTTCTACAAGGTCGGCCCCAAGCCCGCCGAATGGTGGGGCATGCTGACGACCTCCGCCGATGACGGCAAAACGTGGTCCACACCCGTGCGCCTCCCCGATGGCATCCTCGGCCCCATCAAAAACAAACCCGTGCAACTCGCCAAT
Source organism: Candidatus Acidiferrales bacterium (assembly GCA_035482455.1). Classification (GTDB taxonomy): domain Bacteria; phylum Verrucomicrobiota; class Verrucomicrobiia; order Limisphaerales; family UBA11358; genus UBA11358. The sequence continues at coordinate 6,342 of DATHQS010000028.1, forward strand.
GGCGACATCCTCTGCGGCAGCAGCACCGAAGGCGACGGCGGCTGGCGCGTCCATTTCGAACGCACCAGCGATTTTGGAAAAACCTGGACTGCCACACCTCCGGTAAATGATGGCAAAACCATCGGCGCCATCCAGCCCAGCATTTTATTTTTGAAAAACGGAAACCTCGAAGCCGTCGGCCGCACGCGCAATGAGAAACTGTTCCAAATCGAATCGCACGATGAAGGAAAAACCTGGGAAGAAATGTCGCTGACGAGTTTACCCAATCCCGATTCCGGCACCGACGCCGTGACCCTCCGCGACGGCCGCCAGTTGCTCGTCTACAACCACAACGTCCGCACCGGCTCCAACAACAAAGGCCGCAGCCCCCTCAACGTCGCGGTCTCAGCCGACGGCATCCACTGGTCCGCCGCCCTCGTGCTCGAAGACGACCCCGACGCCCCCAACGGCTTCGCCTACCCCGCCGTCATCCAGACCACCGACGGCCTCGTCCACATCACCTACACCTGGGAACGCAAACGCATCAAACACGTCGTGATTGATCCAAACAACCTTTCCTTGCACCCGATCATAAATGGCCAATGGCCGAAGTAATTGCGCCCTGCGGAAAAACCAGCCTAAAACCCACAACCTCTGGCTCCCTCTCTTCCACGGAGTGGAGGAGAGGGCCGGGGAGAGGAGGTGCTTTCAATCGTCGCCGATCTTTTGAAATGGGAACAGCGGGATTGGTTGCCAGGCAAAAATTAATCTCGTTCCACTATCACTCCTTCACCCGCTTGATCCGTATCGCCATATAAGGCCTCCCCGGCAGCTCAATCGTTCTTCCATCCTTGTCCCCATAAAAGTACCCGTCCTTCTTGTGCAACGTGAACACCCCGCTCACCGGCGTCACTGTCATGTTCCACGTGTCCAAAACTTCCGCCGTGAACTTCATGCCCTCGGCCGGCGGCTGCCCCTTGCCCTGCGGCGGCTTTGGCAGTTTAAATTCCCAGTTCATCGGCGTCTCCTTGCCCAGATACACCAGGTAATACTCGGACGCCTTCCCGCCATATTCCGGATGCTGCCACTTGTCGATCGGCTCGATGCCTTCCGCCGGCGCATCGTCCAAAACCTTTTTCAAAAACGCCAGCCGCGCCGGGCTTTGCCCCTTCAGCACGCCGCCCTTTGACCACCACAAAACCTGGTCATCGCTCTTGTACGTTTCACCATGTCCGACGTACGTGCCCGCCACCGTGCCGTTCCAAAACCGGAAAACCAGTTCCTCCGCCGACAACTGCCCCCAGCGATTCTCGATGTTGCCCTCATACTTCACCTCGTCATAAACAACGGGCTTGCGATACACATCGCGGTACATCTCCGCACGCCCTGGTTCCTCCACCGCCGCGCCGTTCTGGATGCTCGCATGCGTGATCCACGGCAGCGTCTGGTTAAAGATCTTCTGCCCGTTGTGAATCGAGAGCAGGTGATGATACGGGTCATCATGCGAAACGATTTCGCCGAACCGCACGAAATCTGATTCCTTCTTCTCCTTCATGAAATCGTATTCGTTCGCCAGCGACCACCATACATTGCGATACGCCGCCAGCCGTGCCACGATGTAATGCAGATACCGGTCATCCACCTCCGCCGGCATCCGGTCAAAGCCCCAATGCCCCTCGTCATACGGATGGAACAGGATGATGTCCGCCTCGATGCCCAGCTTCTGCAAATCAGCCACGCGTTGTTCGAGGTGCTGGAAATAGGCCGTGTTGAAATGCGTAAAATCCCAGTTCGTCGCCTTCGGATCTCCGGGGAACGGATACAGGATCGGCTCGTTCATGTTCCACGTATAGCGTTTGGGAAAGACACAGAAACGTATTTTGTTGAACGGCGAAGCCGCCAGCGTCTTCAGCGTCTGCTCCTGCAACGCCTCGTCCTGCAATTGCCACACATAGCACGTCGTGCCGAGTTCTTTATAGGGCGTCCCGTCTGCGTATGCGAAATGATACGTGTTCGCCACCCGCACCGGCCCGTGGTTCTGCGCCGTTGGCGCCGTCACGGTGAATTCGCCCTTCTTGCCATTCAACGCCGGTATGCTGCTCACCGTTTCATACTTCCATACCCCCGTTTTCTCCGGCATGAACCGCACGCAATAGATCCCGTCTCCGTCATAAAAACCGTCCACCACGAACGAGGCGTCGCCCTGTTTGAACTGCGCCGCCAGCTTCACATCCAGGAACGGATTCCGGTTCGTCGGCCCGTGCAACGCGACTTCATACATCCCCCACTGTTCCACCGTGCCCGCCGCGCTCGCCGCCAAAATGGAAAGCCCGGCCACACACCACGCCAAAATTATTTTCCGTATCATAGCGTCACTCCTTCACCAGCCACACGACCATCGCCTCGGGCAATTTCACCGTCGCTCCACCAGCCACGGTCTCGCCGCGCGTCACCGTGCCCGTGCGGACATTCACCAGGTTCAGACGAAATGTTCCCGTCTCGCCGGATAAATCCAGCGTCGAGCCACCGCCGCAGACCAGCATCTGCTTGCCGGCCTCCCGCAAAGCCCGGCGCCCGCCTTGGCTCGCCGCCGCCCACGGCTGCATCTGCGGTATCGCTGCCAGCAATTTTCCATCCGTGCCCTTGGGCAGCCGCGGCATGGATCCGCCCGCGCAGAGATACGCCCAGCCCGCGTGCTCCAGCGTCATCCCCTGTTCGCCCGCCGCCATCACCACTTTCGCGGGAAATTTCGCGCGATACTCCGCGGTCATCGCCGCCAGGTTTTCATCCGTGGGTTGACCGCCCTTCCATTGCCGGAAAAATTGCCGCGGTGATTGGTTCTCCCCGCCGTCCGGCGCGAAGAGCCCCTTGTCCGTCAGCCACCAGTACCGGAAGGCGATCACATCCACCACCGCCGCCCGCTTCGCATCCGCCAGGATCGCATCCTGCACGTTTTTCGGCGCCGCTAGCGCGATGAGCGGATGCCGCCCCGTCTCCACCTCCCACGCGCCGATCGTGTCGATCCAAAATTGCTCGAAGGCCACCGGCCCCGTGAATTCCGCGCTCGTGAACTGGATGACGTTCGCCTCGTTTGTGAAGCTGTCCAGGTTCTGGCGGATGTATCCCGCGTGCAGCTTGCGCCGGACCGCGTTGGTCACGTCATAGAACTGGTCCGCCATCACCGTGCGCTTTTCGATCTCGAACGGCGGCTCCTGGAATCCGGTGTTGTTGATGTTGTTCGACGAACGCCACGGCCCATCCACCCAGTGTGCGCCGTCTTCCAAAATGTTGTGCTGGAAATAATTCTCGTTGAACAGCACCAGCCCGCGCCGGTCGCAGATGTCCGCGAACTGTTGCAACCGTGCCCAGTACCACGGGTTGAATTTCGTCAGGTCATACCGGCTCAGGCCATCCCAGGCCTTGCCGCTGCCGCTCCGCGCAAAGGGCATTTCATAAAACGGCGCCCAGACATCGCCCGTCATCCGCCGCACCCGCTCATGGTCTTCGCGCCGCCGGTCGTACCAGAGCCCGTAATGATGATCCAAGGCCGTCAATCCGTTGGCCACCATCCCCGCCGCCACCGCGTCCAGGTCATCCGTGAATCCGGCGCCGGTCCGGCCGGGGGCATAGCGCGAAAGATTCACGCCATAATTGCCTGCGTCTGTCGGCAGCATGTTGCCCTTCCACCAGTTTACTTCCTGGATGCCGCCGGTCAGCAGCTTGCCATCGCAAACCAGCCAG
>DATHQS010000029.1:0-6149 GCA_035482455.1 Candidatus Acidiferrales bacterium
CCTCCGTGCCGCCGGCAAAAAACCGCTCGTCGCCATGACCGCCTGTATGCGCAAGCTCGTCGTATTGATGAATCACCTCCTCAAAAATGAAAACTTTCAGCTTGCCAGCTAACACCGTTGCTCCGAGGAGAGGGGGAAACGTAGTCGCGTTCGGTGATTCGATTGTCGTTTGATCTGTCCCGTCGAAGTTATTCCAAAAACTCGTTCATTTTTTATTTTCAAAAATCTCTCAATTCCCCAGCAAACCCGCAGATTTTGGCACGGCCGCTCTTTTCATGATGGCAGAAGTGCTCAATGTTCACGGGACGATTATGATTTTTAGGGGATTTTTTCCGACGGACCCCCTTCCCACTCCGGTTTTCTGAAAATAAATGGCATAAATCTGCATTCTACATTCCCGGGAGAAATTCAACTATTGACTACCTGTGATAGGGTCGCGTTATGACATGCCAATTGCATGCAGGACGCGGACTGAAACTCGGAAGCGAGTTTCAAGGGTTCAGGTCGGCAGGGGCCGTCAGGCTTTGTTGGGCTTTATTGGACCATAAAGGTACTGGCGAACGGGTCCGATGCCGGGTCGGAGGCCGGCGCTCCGGGGGACTTGCCGAATCGGAGTTCGGCGCTCCACCGGTTTCAACCCGTTTCAACCGCTTTAGACCGGTTTCAACCGATTTCAACCTGCTTTTTAAAAAAATTATGAAAACAGTGACGTGTGGCGAGTGACATGAATAAAAAAGCGAGATGCGACGCAGCGACAGGATCGGATGCGCCGGTTGCAAGCCAGGTTGCTGCGGCTGGTCCCGCAGTTGCGGGACACAGCCGCGCTCCGGGGGCTGGGCGGCAAGTGATTGTGGTGCAAGGTCCGTCAGGCTTTGTCAGGCTTTGTCAGACCCTAGAATTTTTAAAAAGGTCCGAGGCTGGCTGTTCACCGATATTCACCGAAATTCACCCATTCTGAGAAAAAAATATTTTAACCACGAAGCCCGATCCGGATCCGCCTATGTCGAACTTCGGCACGACAGGCTGGCAAATGCCAACTGCACGAAAAGCTGAGGATTGAACTTTGCAAAAAGGCCAATGAAAACGCAAAAATTAAACCAAATTAAACCGCCGCATCCGCGGAATGACTAAGCGCTAGTGACGAATGACTAAAAATCTAAATATCCAAGCTCCAACTCGCCGAGTCGGAGGTGCGAGCCGCACTGGCAGGCGCTCCGGTGTTACACACGCAGCCACCAGAGCAACGTTCAGACGGCGAACATTCAACACTCAACTCTCAACGCCCAACATTCAGGGAATCCGGGTGCGGGGAAGGGTTGCGCCGGCGGGGTTTTAAGCTACGATGGGAGAAAGGATTATGGCCGATTTTTTCGAATTTACTTTGAATGGCCGCCCCGTTCGTGTCGAGGCAACTTCACCCAATACGACGTTGCTGGAATTTCTGCGCGGCAGCGGTTTGACCGGCTCGAAAGAGGGCTGTGCGGAAGGCGATTGCGGCGCGTGTTCGGTCGCGATCATCGAGCGCGGGGCCGATGGCAAACCCACTTACCGTTCGGTGAACAGCTGCCTGATGCCCGTGTGCCTGGTGGCCGGGCGCGAGGTGGTGAGCGTGGAAGGCGTGGGCTGTCCGGCGAAGATGCATCCGGTCCAGGAAAAGATGGTCGGGCATCTCGGCTCGCAGTGCGGGTATTGCACGCCGGGCTTCATCTGCTCCATGTTTGAGGGGTATTATCGCGATGATCTGAAAACCCAGGAAGCTTTGGATGAGCAACTGGCGGGGAACCTGTGCCGCTGCACCGGATACCGGCCGATCCGCGAGGCGGCGATGGAGGCGTTTGCTGGAAAGGGGCTGGCTGGAGGGGCGACAGATAAAACGAAGTTAGAGTCTCCTGACATCGTCTCCTACAAGGACGAGTTTGCCGGGCGTCTTGAAAAAGCGGATGCCAGGCTTGGGGCAGCGGATTACGAGAGCGGCGGGGAAAAGTTCCTGCGGCCGGCTTCGCTGGCCGAACTGCTCCAACATCTCAAGGCGAATCCCGGCGCGCGAATGATCGCGGGGGCGACGGAATTGGGGCTCGAAATCACGAAGCGCTATAAAAAATTTCCCATGCTCATCTCCACCGAGGCGGTGGCGGAACTGCTGGAGATAAAGTCCACGGCGACGGAATGGCATATCGGCGGGGCGGTGACGCTGACGGCGATTGAAGATTTGTTGGGCGCGGAATTCCCGATGCTGGGCGACATGTTGCGGGTATTCGGGTCGCGGCAGATCCGTAACCGCGCGACGATGGGCGGCAATATCGTGACGGCCTCGCCCATCGGCGATAGCGCGCCGGTGTTGCTGGCACTGGATGCCAAGGTGGTGCTGGCCTCGTCGGCCGGCGAGCGCACGGTGCGGATCAGTGATTTTTTCATTTCGTATCGCAAGACGGCGTTGCAGACGGGGGAAGTGCTGAAGGCGATCATCATTCCGCGCGGAGTGGCGCAGGCGGGATGTACGCGGAAGACGGCATGGTTCAAGGTTTCCAAGCGCCGCGAGATGGATATCAGCACGGTGGCGGGCGCTTTTGTGGTGGAACTGGACCAGCAGAAGGTCATCCGCCACATCCGGCTCGGCTACGGCGGCGTGGCGGCGATGCCGGCGCGGGCGAAGAAGACCGAGGCGGCATTGCTGGGCAAGGTTTGGAGCGCGGAAACGATTGCGGCGGCGCTGCCGATTTTGCGGACGGAATTCACGCCGATCTCGGACGTTCGCGGCACGGTGGATTACCGCAGCGGGCTCATCACGAGTTTGCTGAAGAAGTTTTTGACGGCGGAATCAAAAGCTGTTGCCGGAACGGCGTTGCCGGCGGTGGCCCACAACGGGCAGGCTTCCGCTGCGGCAACCATTCCGCATGAAAGTGCGCACAAGCATGTCACGGGGACGGCGATGTACGTGGATGACCAGACGTGCGGGAAAAACTTTCTGGAAGTCTGGCCGGTCGGTTCGCCCCATGCGTATGCAAAGATTTTGCGGCGCGATGCCACGGCGGCGCGTGCGATGCCGGGCATCAAGGCGGTTTTGCTGGCGGAGGATATTCCTGGGCGCAATGACGTCGGCGCGGTGAAGCAGGACGAGATTTTGCTGGCGGACAAGGAAGTTTTATTTCACGGCCATCTGGTGGCGCTGGTCGTCGGCGAATCGCAGGAGGCCTGTCGGGCGGCGGCGGAGAAGGTGGTGGTGGAGTATGAGCCGTTGACGCCGGTGTTGGAACTGCGCGATGCGGTCGCGAAGGGAAGTTTTCACAATGAGCCGAATTTTATCCGGCGCGGAGATATGGAGACGAGTCTGGCGGCGGCACCGCTGACGATCGAGGGCGAATTTGAATTTGGCGGGCAGGAGCATTTTTACCTGGAGACGCAGGCGGCGTGGGCCGAGCGCGGGGAGGATGGCTCGATCTTCGTGGCTTCGTCCACACAACATCCTTCCGAGGTGCAGCAGATCGTGGCGCATGTCCTGCATCTGCCGGCGAACAAGGTTGTGGTGCAGATGCCGCGCATGGGCGGCGGATTTGGCGGCAAGGAAACACAGGCGGCCACGCCGGCGGCGCTCGCCGCGTTGGCAACGCATCACACGGGCCGACCGGTGCGCGTGCGGTTTAATCGCGACCAGGACATGGCGCTCACGGGCCACCGGCATCCGTTTCTCGCGAAGTTCAAGATGGGTTTTGATACGGACGGGACCTTGCGCGCGGTGCGGGCGCACCTGTGGTCGAACGGCGGCTGGTCGCAGGATCTATCGCAGGCGGTGACGGACCGGGCGCTGTTTCATCTCGATAACTGCTACTACATCCCGGCGGTGGAATTTCGCGGACAGGTGGCGAAGACGCATCTGTCATCCAACACGGCGTTCCGCGGCTTCGGCGGACCGCAAGGCATGCTGGTCATCGAGGAAATCATTGATCGCATCGCGCGGCGACTTGGTTTAACGCCGGAAGCGGTGCGCGAGAAGAATCTTTATCACGGCACAGGCGAGACCAACACGACGCATTATGGACAGTTGATCGAGGATGAGCGTATCCCGACCATCTGGCGCGAACTTAAGCAAACGGCCGCGTTTGAAGCGCGGCGTAAAGAGATTGCCACGTGGAACGCGGCGCATCCGCACTTGAAACGCGGGCTGGCGATGACGCCGGTGAAGTTCGGCATCAGCTTTACGGTCACTCATCTGAACCAGGCGGGGTCGCTGGTTTTGATTTATCAGGACGGCACGGTGCAGGTGAACCATGGCGGCACGGAGATGGGGCAGGGGTTGCACACGAACGTGGGGATGATCGCGGCGCAGACGCTGGGCGTGAAGCTGGCGGACATCCGCGTGATGCCGACCAGCACGGACAAGGTGCCGAACACGTCAGCGACGGCAGCCTCGGCCGGGACGGACTTGAACGGCGCGGCGGCGAAGAATGCGTGTGAAATTTTGCGCGCCCGACTGGCGCCGGTGGCGCAGGGCTTGTTGAGAGAAAAACTGGGTCGCGAGCCAAAGCTGGAGAACATTGTATTTGCGGAAGGCGAAGTGTTCGACGCCACCACGTCGCAAACCAGGCTGCCCTTTGCCCAGGTGGTGCTGAAAGCGTATCACTCCCGCATCAGCCTTTCGGCGACGGGTTATTATGCCACGCCGGGAATCCATTGGGACCGCGTGGCGGGACGCGGGAAACCGTTTCATTATTTTGCGAACGGCGCGGCGGTGACGGCGGTGGAGGTGGACGGCTTCACCGGCATGCATCGTGTGTTGCGCGTGGATATCTTGCATGACGTGGGCGACTCGGTGAACGAAGCGATCAACCGCGGGCAGATCGAGGGCGGCTTTGTGCAAGGCATGGGCTGGCTCACGGCGGAAGAGCTTAAGTGGAACGACAAGGGCATGTTGCTGACACATTCGCCGGACACTTACAAGATTCCGGCCATCGGAGATACGCCGCAGGTCTTCAATGTGGCGCTGCTGAAAAATGCCGCGCAGAAGAATGTGGTGCACGGGAGCAAGGCGGTGGGCGAGCCGCCATTGATGCTGGCCATCTCGGTGCGCGAGGCGATCCGCGACGCGGTGGCGGCGTTCAATCCCGGCAAACTGGAGGTGCCGCTGGCTTCGCCCGCGACCTGCGAGGCGATCTGGATGGCGATACAGAAAAATAAAGTTTCCGCGGCAAGGCCATTGTCAGAAGTGGTGAAATAATTTAATCAGCAAAGGGAAGGAATCATGCGCAACATCCAACAAAAACTTTCGGTGGCGCGCGGCGAACAACGCGCCGAACTGCTCTTCAAGAACGCCCGCGTCGTCAATGTCTTCAGCGGTGAAATCCACAAGACGAATGTCGCGGTGGAGGATGGGCGGGTCATCGGGTTTGGTGATTACAAGGCGAAGAAGGTGATTGATCTCAAGGGCGCGTATCTGGCGCCGAGCCTGATCGACGGGCATTTTCACGTGGAGAGCTCGATGCTGACCGCGCCGGAATTCGCACGGGCGGTGGTGCCGCACGGCACGGGTGCGGTGGTCATCGACCCGCATGAGTACGCGAACGTGCTCGGGCTCGACGGCATCCGGTATGTTTTGGAATCCACGAAGAATCTGGCGGTGGATTTTTTCATCATGATCCCGAGCTGCGTTCCCGCGACGCATCTGGAGACCGCCGGGGCGAAACTCACGGCGGAGGACATGAAATTGATGATCCACGATGAGCGCATCACGGGCATCGCGGAGCTGATGAATTTTCCGGGCGTGTATCTGGGTTTCAAGAGCGAGCTGGCGAAGATCGAGGCGGGCAAGGGGAAGGTCATCGACGGACATGCGCCCGGTTTGCGCGGAAAGAATCTCAATGCCTATGCGCTGGCGGGCGTCCGCTCGGACCATGAGTCGGTCGCCGTGGATGAGGCGCGGGAAAAGTTGCGCCTGGGCATGCACATCCTGCTGCGGGAAGGCAGCACGGAACGAAACCTGGGACACCTGCTGCCGTTGATCAACGCGCATAATTCGCAGAACTGCTCTTTTGCCACGGATGACAAGCTGGCGGGCGACCTGGTGAACGAAGGGCATATTGATCACGCGGTGCGCGTGGCCATCAAGGGCGGCGTGCCACCGATCACGGCGCTGCAGATCGCGACCATCAACACGG
>DATHQS010000030.1:0-21561 GCA_035482455.1 Candidatus Acidiferrales bacterium
CAGGAGCTGGTGGATAAGATGAAGAACCTGCCCGGTTCAGAATTCGACGACACCTATGTCCTTGAGATGGTCAAGGCGCACCAAAAGGATTTGCAGGGCTTCAAAGATGAATTGGACGGCACGCACGACCCGGAGCTCCAAAATTTCCTCGCCAAATCCATCCCCGTTGTCGAAATGCATCTGAAACATGTCGCCGGCATGCAGAAGGCCTCGGCATCCCCCGCGACTGACATCAAGAATTGAACGATATGAATACCACCAGCCTGGACCGTGACCTGACCAAACAAGCCCCCCACAGCCCGCGCGATCGTACCGGCGATTTCGTCATCGCCCGCCGCACCGTGGACAAATGCCGGGCCAGCCTCAATGGCACGCTCGGCGACTACCATTATGATTGTCCGCTCGACAACATGCTTTTCAGTTTCAAGGGCATCACCGGCGACCAGTTCAAAGCGGCCGTGCGGGCGGCAAAAAATTATGAGGACATCGGTGTCTGGTTGCAGACGAATGGCACCCCGAAAACGCCCGTTCAAATCAAGGACTGGTCGGCGGAAATGGAAGCCGCCAGCCTGCGAAACAATCCGGACAAACGCGGATACTTCGTCGAAAGCTGCACCAAGCTGGGGCTGGACCCGGAAACGAGCACCACGTTCGACTGGCTCGAAGCGGACGACCTCGCCAGTTTCAGCGTCGCGGCCGCGTGATGTTTTTGTTTTAAACCGGATCCGGAAAATGATTTATGGAATCCCCCATCAACAAACACGCGTCAAAACCGCTGCCGCCGTTTTTTCAAAAAAAATTTCACATGCCGCGGCCCGATGCCGTGCCGGTTCTCCGGCCCAAGGGGCTGCAACCCTCCACGCGATCCCGGCACACGCGCGAGGATCACGGTCTGCACCTGATGAACAACTCGCACACCACCCTGACCATTCCGCACGCACGCTGAGCCGCCGCCATGAACACCGACACCCTGGATAAAGGCCCGCTGGTCAAAAAATCCGCTGGCCTGTGCCTGGTCACCCGGGAAATGGTCCATGCCCGGGTGGCGGAACTGGCATTCATCGACGGCCGTCTCGCCCGTGAAGCCACCATGTCCGATTTTGCGCAGGCCAAGCGGGAATTGACCGACGAGGCGGAAAAACTCCTCGATTGACCCTTCGGCCATCTTCCCCCGCCAAAAAACCCCCTTCACCGCGAGCTTGCCATCCCGCCGGTGCCGAGCACGACGAGGTTCACAAAGCGTTGGGCGCGGTCGCTGATGACGGCATTCAGGTTTTCGGGCTTGAATCCGTGCCTGGCGTAGTAGCCGTTGCCGGTGTTCCACAGCACATACATGTCGAAGTCGGTCGGCTCGCGGCGGGTTTGGTCCTTGAATCCCTTGTATAGCGCAATCCAATGTTGCTGGGCCACTTGCGTGGAGGTTTCCGGGTCCTGATAGCTCTGGGAATCGCTGTAATGCCGCCACACGGACGGCATGATCTGGTACCGGCTCACTTCACCGCTCCGGCCGATTTCCTGGTCGTCGCCACCGGTCTCAATCTGGCTGAGCGCATAGAGCCGCCGCGCATCCAGCACGCCGGGATTGCGGGCGGCCGATTTGGGGGGCAGGATGACCGCCACCACGCGGACGACCACCTGAGGTGATGGGCCAGTGACAGGAACCGAACCGTTCGCGTCGGATTTCAAGGTCGCGAGCACCGTCGCCGCGAGGGCAGAGTATTTGTTGATCTTGGCTTTCATCTTGTATCCTTGGCTGGTACGTCAAATCGCCAAAACCCTAGCATATCTGCCATAAATCGTCATCGTCAAATTGCGGTGGGAAGGTGGATTTTCCCTTCAGATGTTGGCCATAAAGGGGTTATAAAAGCACAAAATTTGGCTCATTTCCGCCCCTTTACTGCCCCGCCGCCATTTTCTCTCTGCGGATCTCTGCGCCCCTGTGTTTTCCGGCTTTGTTCCTGGGTTCCTTTGTTGTTAACCCTCCCCCGTTCGCATCCGCCGCACTTTGGCGGTTTAGGTTTGGAATTTCTCCGGCCTGGATTGAATGCCATTGGAATTATATTAACCTAAACGGTAATCTAAGAACGTGATTCGATCTGACACGCAGAAAAAATTCAAGCTCGCGGCCATCGACCTCGACGGCACGTTGCTCGGGCCCGCCCACGACATCAGCGCGGCGAACATCCGCGCGGTCCAACGTTTGCAAGCCGGCGGCACGCAGGTGGTGCTCGCCTCCGGCCGGCATTACAACTCCATGCTGAAATACGCCCAGGCCCTGCCCGGCGTGCAATGGATTGTCTCCTGCCAGGGCGGCGAAGTGTCCGATGTGACCCGCTCGACCATTCTTGGCCGCAAATTCATGCCCGTTGCCGAGGCGAAAAAAGCCTTGGAACTGGGCCACTCCCTCGGCTTCACGACCCTCGCCTACACCGTCGAAGGCGTCGTCACGGATTGCCGGACGGACGGCCAATCGGATTTCGAGATGAAAGGCTACACCGACCTCGCCGGCCTTCAGCCAGTGGTTCTTGAAACCCGCGACCTGCTCGCACGGGACACGTTCAAGGTGATCTGGATGGGCGACCCCGCCGCCCTTACACGGTTGTCCCTCGCCGATATCACCACGCCCACCGTCCAAGCCATCCGCACCCAGGCGCGCTTTCTGGAATTCATGCCCGTCGCGGCGAGCAAAGGCACCGCGTTGGAAATACTGGCCACCCATCTCGGCATCCCGTCAGCCGACGCGGTGGTGTTTGGCGACGGCGATAATGACATCCCGATGTTCGCCTGGGCCGGCACCTCCGTGGCGATGCCGCACGGCTGGCCGCTGGCCCTGCGCAACGCGAAGCACGTCGCCCCCGCGGGCCCTGCCGAGACCGCCTTTGCCCGCGCCGTGGACCTGGTCTTGCAACCGCCACCAGCGTGCGTGCCGGTGTGACGGGGTGGGGACGGCTCGTCCCCACAACTTTTTTAGTCTAAGCCAGCCAGCGCGATGCGTTGCCACCACAGCCGGGACGTATATGCCTTGGTTGCTCAAAAGCGGGGACAAGCTGTCCCCGCCCCGGTCTTATGGGCCGCTTCACCTCTTCCTTTGCAGCCGAAACGTTGATTTATTTCCGCCGCGGGCTAAATTCACCCGATGCTGTACGGGGCGGGGACGGCCCGTCCCCGCAACATTTACCCCAAGAGATTTTTTGATCAATGAACCCTAACAATATCCGACAAGTTGTCAAAGAGAAGCAGGCGTGGACAAAGCTGTTGTCGGCGGAGGAAAAAGCGCAGGGATTCAAAGGCTGGTATGTTTCCAAAAACCTTCCGCATCGTGACGCCCCGGGTACGCGCCAATTCGTCACCTACCGGCTGGCCGATGCCATGCCGCCATCGCGCCGTCACGAATGGGAAGCGTTTTTGGAATTGGAAGATGACCAGGAAAAACAGCGGCGGATTGAAGCGTATATTGACCGGGGTTATGGCGAATGTCATCTGCGCGACCCGCGCATCGCCACGCTGGTGCAGGAAAACCTCTGGCATCACGACGGCGTGAAATACCGCCTGCTCGCCTGGGTGATCATGCCCAATCATTTTCATGTCCTGATCAAAATCTGGGATGTCCCAATGGGGGAAATCTTGAAGAGCTGGAAAAGTTATACGGCCAAGGCGGCCAATAAAATTTTAGGGCGCCGCGGCACTTTTTGGGAGGAAGACTATTTCGATCGCTACGTGAGAGACGATGACCATTGTCGGCGCGTGGTCCGTTACATTGAAAATAATCCGAGCCAGGCGAAGCTCGTCAAATCATCTTCGGACTGGTTGTGGAGCAGCGCGCGTTATCGTGGCGAACCCGGTCCCGTGATGCCAGTGCTAACGCACCCGACTGCGAACCGTATATCACCGCCCGCCGAAGGAAATGCTGGCGGTTTGAAATAAATCTTGCGGGGACAAGCTGTCCCCGCCCCGGTCCAATGCATGCCTTACGCAGCACTTCATACCGTACGGGGCGGGGACGGCTCGTCCCCGCATCATGCGGTTTTCCCTCCCTTTAAAAATAACCCCGCCACGATCTCATACGACCGCAACCGGTCTTCCGCCCGGTAACAGTCCGTATGCAAAATCAATTCATCCGCGTTGGTTTGCAGCAAAAATTCCTGCAGCTTGCGCTCCACCGTTGCCGGCCCGCCGACAATTGCCGCGCCGAGATGCGCTTCCACGGCGCGTTGTTCCTCGAGACTCCACAGTGTGGCCATGCTCGCCACCGGTGGCGGGGTGAAGATAGGCTGACCGCGCACCAACCGCAAAATCCGTTGTCGCGCCGAGGTGGCCAGATGCGCCGCCTGCTCATCCGTCTCCGCCGCCAGCACCGGCAGACCCACCATGGCGTACGGTTTTTCCAATGCCGCCGACGGCTTGAAATGTTCCCGGTAGATCGCCAGGGCCTCGTGCAACATCTGCGGCGCGAACTGACCGGCGAAGGCGAAGGGCAACCCCAGCATCGCCGCCAGATGCGCGCTGAACGTGCTCGAACCCAGCAGCCAGACCGGCACATTCGTGCCGCCGCCGGGAACGGCCTGGACCCGCTGGTTCGGCGCCACCGGTCCCAGAAAATACCGCAACTGTTCCACCAATGCCGGAAACCGGTCGCCCGCACCGGGATCGCGCCCCAGCACCTGCGCCGTGAACTGGTCGCAACCCGCCGCGCGGCCAAGGCCCAGATCGATCCGGCCCGGGTAAAGATGTTCGAGCGTGCCGAACTGTTCGGCGATCACCAATGGCGCATGATTCGGCAGCATGATGCCGCCGGAACCGACGCGGATGGTTTTGGTGCCGCCGGCCACGTGCCCGATCAACACCGACGTCGCCGCGCTGGCGATGCCGGCCATGTTGTGGTGTTCCGCCAGCCAGAACCGGCGGTAACCCCACTGCTCCGCGTGCTGCGCGAGCGTGAGCGTGTTGCGAAAACTTTCCGCCACCGACCCGCCCTCGCGGATGGATGCCAGATCGAGCACTGAAAACGGGATGTTGGTCTGACTTTTCAAATGGTGTACAAGCTACACCACTTTTTTATCGTCACAACCCGCCATGAATTATGAAGGGGCCTATCCGCCGAGCAGCACCATGTTCTTCAGCGTCGGCGAGGCCACACCGCCCTTCGCCTCCTCGGTCACCGCAAATTTGCCCGCGACCTTGATGAGCGACTTGGTCTTGAACTCCACGCGGACGTTGCCTTTTTCATCCACGCGGAAGATGCCCGCGTCCACCGGCGTCGTGCCGTTATCCAGCACCCAGAGCTGGTAATCGCGGTCCGCCGGCAGCGGCTTGAGGTTTTGCACCACGAACACGCCTTCCTGCTTCGTATCGTCCCAGAGCGACACCGCCACGGCCTTCGGCGAATCCGTCAGCAACGAACTGAGCATCGCAATCCGCAGCCCGGCCAGTCGGTTCGTCTCCTGCAAGGCGAGCACGGTCTGTTGCAGATTATTCGTGGCCGCCTCCAGCGTTTGCACCAACTGGTTCAAATCCGTGATTTGCCGCGCCTGGACCGCCACTTTTTCGCGCAATGGTTGTACGTGCAGATTCAAAACCACCAGCACGACGCCCAGTCCGAAAGCCAGTGACCAGCCCCACCATAAGAATGGCCGCACCGTCCGCTCCGGCAACGTCACGATTTTTTGCTTCTCCGCCACCTGCGCCAAAATCTTCGCGCGCAACTGTGGCGGCGGTTCCGCAGCCGGCACGGACCCGGCCAGCGCGCCGGTCGCCACGCTCAAACGCGCCACGTACGCCTGCAATTCGGGGTCGGCCGCCATGGTGGCCTTGAATTGGGCCGCTTCTTCGGGCGTCAACGCGCCCAGCACATGCAGCGATGCCTGTTCTTCCATACGTTCGTCGATCATAGGAGGCCCTCCAGTTGATCGCGCAGTTTCAGCAGACCGCGGCGGATGCGCGCCTTGATCGTGCCCAGCGGCTCTTTCAGTTGTTCGGAAATCTCGTGCTGGGTCAGCCCGGAAAAATAGGCCAGCTCAATGGCCCGCCGTTGCTCGGCCGGAAGTCCGGTGATGGCGGACTGGATGAGCCTGGCCTTGTCGTGGCCGTGGACGGTTTCATTGGCCGTGTCCGACACCTCGGCGGCGATGGCGGATTCCGTCCCGGCCTCATCCGCCAGCCGGCTGCGCCGTTGTGAGGCGCGGATGCGGTCGATGGCCTTGTTGCGTGTGAGCGTGGCCACCCAGCTCGCGGCCTTGCCGAGTTTGGGGTCGAAGCGTTCCGCCTTTTCCCAGATCTGGACGAAGGTTTCCTGCAATACATCCTCCGCCTCGTTGGGGTCATTCAGGATTTTGCAGGCGACGGAAAACATCAACGTGGAATGACGGTCATAGAAGTCCGCGAAGGCAACGCGGTCACCCCCAGCGACCCGCCGGAGCAGTTCCACGTCCTGGTCTGGTGGCGTCTCGTCGTTCACACGTTCAAAAAATGCCGGCCACGCTGGCACCGGTTTCGCGTAAAAAACGCTGAAAGCAGGGCGGTAATCGTTGCAGGCACACAGGCTCATATCAAACGGGCTGGCAACTGACAAGTTGCCTTGTTCAATGAATGAACGCCTGTCCCGCACCCATGGATGCAACTTATTCACCTCATTTTTTAATTGCATCCAAAAACATTCGGCAGACGATTTAACTACAGACAGGCAACCCATCCCTAGGTAACTCATGAAGAAAAACGATAATGCGTTGAAACGGGGCTTTATTTCCTTGGCACACTGGTTTGACACCGATTACGGGAATACCGACCTCGCCGCCATCCGCGCCAAGCCGGACAAGGTGGAATTCATCCGGGTGTTGCCCTTCATTTTCCTGCACCTCGGCTGTCTCGCAGTTTTTTTTACCGGCTGGAGCTGGTTCGCTCTCGGCACGGCGGTCGTCCTCTACTTGGTGCGGATGTTCGCCATCACCGGGTTTTATCACCGTTATTTTTCCCACAAGACGTTTCACACCTCGCGCCCGGTGCAGTTTCTGTTCGCCGTCGTGGGCGCGACCGCCGTGCAGCGCGGCCCGCTCTGGTGGAGCTACCAGCACCGGCATCATCACAAGCATTCGGACGAGGCGGAGGATGTCCACTCGCCCAACCGCCGCGGCTTCTGGTGGTCGCACATCGGCTGGATCACCAGCGCGCGGAATTTCCCGACTGATTACTCGCACGTGCGCGACCTTGCCAAATTTCCCGAGCTGGTGTTCCTAAACCGCTATGACTCGCTGGTGCCCGCGCTGTTCGCCACGGCGCTGTTCGGCCTGGGCGCGCTGCTGCATGCCTTTGCCCCGTCGCTCGGCGTGACCTCGTGGCAGTTGCTGGTCTGGGGATTCTTCATCAGCACCACGGTGCTGTTCCACGCCACTTCCAGCATCAATTCCCTCGCGCATCTGCTCGGCAAGCGCCGCTACGAGACCGAGGACAACAGCCGCAACAGCTTCATCCTCGCCATGATCACGCTCGGCGAGGGCTGGCATAACAACCATCACCGTTACATGAGCACCGCGCGCCAGGGGTTTTACTGGTGGGAGATCGACATCTCCTATTACGTGCTCAAGGCCATGTCCTGGACCGGCATCATCTGGAACCTGAAACCCGTGCCGCTTGCCGCCTATGAAAATAACCATCCAGTTTCCAAGGATGGCCGCTTTTCACCCGCCCATTCTACTCGCGCGTGAAATCGGTCGCCATCATCGGAACCGGCATTGCCGGCCTGGGTTGCGCGCATTTTTTGCACCACCAGGCCAGCCTGACGCTTTACGAAAAAAACGACTATCCGGGCGGGCACACGAACACGGTGTCCGTTCCTGAGGAGGGTCGCATGGTCCCGATCGACACCGGTTTCATGGTCTTCAATGAGGTGACGTATCCCAACCTCACGCGGCTGTTCCGCGAACTCGGCGTGGCGACCAAGCCCACCAAGATGTCCTTCAGCGTGCAGCATCTGCCGACCAACCTGGAATTTTGCGGCACCAGCCTGAACCACATCTTCGCCCAGCGCCGCAACCTCGTGCGCCCGCGCTTCTGGAAAATGGTCAGCCAGATCAACCGGTTCAATCAGGAAGCCGTGGAGACATTGAACTCGAAGCAGTTTGCGGACATGACCCTCGGCGATTACGTCCGCCTCAAAAATTACGGCGCGGACTTCCTGAATTTTTATCTGGTGCCGATGAGTTCCGCCGTCTGGTCCACGCCGCCGGAGCTGATGCTGGAATTTCCCGCCGTCACGCTGCTGCGCTTTTTTCACAACCATGGTTTTCTCGGCCTGCACACGCAGCATCCGTGGTTCACGGTCGTCAACGGCGCGTAATCCTACGTCGAAAAGATCACCGCGCCGTTCCGCGACAAGATCCGCTTGCGGCGCGGCGCCACGAGCGTACGCCGCGAAGCCGGCCGCGTGCAGGTCACCGATGTCTCCGGCGAGATGGAGACGTACGACCAGGTCATCTTCGCCAGCCACGCCGATGAGACCCTGAAACTGCTCATCGATGCCGACCAGCGCGAACGCACGCTGCTCGGCGAATTCAAGTACCAGCCCAATACCGCGCTGCTGCACACGGATGCGTCCGTGATGCCCAAGACCAAATTGTGCTGGGCCTCGTGGAATTACCGCATCGACCGCGGCGCGGACGGCAAGATTTCGCCCTCAACCATCTACTGGATGAACAGTCTGCAGGGCGTTTCCGACCGGCAAAATTATTTCGTCTCGATCAACGGTGAAAATTCGGTGAATCCAAACACGGTCCTCAAGCGTATCCAATATGAGCACCCGCTGTTCAGCCTGGGTGCCATCCGGGCGCAGGATAAATTGCCTGAGCTCAACAAATGCATGACGAGCGTGTTTTTTTGCGGCAGCTATTTTAAGTACGGCTTTCACGAGGACGCCTTCACGTCCGCTCTCGAGCTGTGCCGCCAGCTCACGGGGGAAAGGTTCATGGCATGAACTCCTGCCTCTACGAATGTTCCGTGATGCACCACCGGTTCTCGCCGAAGGCCCACCATTTCCAACACGGCATCTTCATGTTCTTTCTCGACCTGGATGAACTGGACCTTGTCGCCAAAAAAATCCATCTGTTCAGCCACAACCGGAAAAACCTCTACAGCTTCCGCGATGCCGACCACGAGCCCGCCGGCGCGCATCCGCTCAAGGAACGCATCACCGGTTTCATCCGGCAGCAAGGCATCGATCCCGGCCCGGCCAGCCGCGTGATGCTGCTCACGTTGCCGCGGATGTTGGGCTACATCTTCAATCCCATCTCCATCTACTACTGTTTCGACAGCGCCGGCAAACCCGTCTGCTCTGTGGCGGAGGTCGGCAATACTTTTCGCGAGATGAAGCTGTACCTGCTCCGCCGCGAAGATTTCACCGCCGGCAGCACTTTCGCCAAGATCGTGCCAAAAAACTTTTACGTCTCGCCATTTTCGCCCCTGAATCTGAATTTTGATTTCAAGCTGAAGATCCCGGGCGACAAGTTGGAGATCAAGATCGACGACCGCGATGGCGAGGAAAAAGTGCTCATCACCACGTTGACCGGCATGCGCGCGGAATTGACCAACCGTAACCTGTGGTGGTTCACGTTCCTGTACCCGCTGGTCACGTTGAAGGTCATTTTCCTGATCCACTGGCATGCACTGCGGCTCTGGCTCAAGCGCGTGCCGTTTCACCGCAAGGCGGCGAACCTGCCGTTGCAACAAGAAGTGCTGCGTCCCCACTCAACCCTGGCTGCGAGGATAAAATGAACCAAACCACCGCCACCCTGAATCCGGCGCTCGTCCCACCGCGCGCAAAAAAATCTGGAGGCTTCTACCAGCGCGCCGTGATGCAAACGCTGGAGCAGATGACGCTCGGCTGCCTGCACCTTGAACTGCCGGATGGCACGAAGCACACCATCGGCCGGCCCGGCGCCGCCATTTCCGCCAACGTGCGCATCGCCGATTGGGGATTCTTCAAGCGATGCGTGCTGTTCGGCGATGTCGGGTTCGGCGAAGCGTATGTGGACAGCGATTGGGACACGGACGACATCACCAAGGTCATCTCGTGGTTCATCCTGAACGTGGAAAATTCCCCGGCGATGTCCGGCGGGCGCGGCAAAAAATTTCTCATCAACCTGCTCGGCTGGCAGAACCGCATCCGCCACCTGCTCCGCCCGAACAGCCTCACCACCAGCCGCCGCAACATCTCCGAGCACTACGACCTCGGCAACGATTTCTACAAGCTGTTCCTCGACCCGACGATGACTTATTCGTCCGCGCTGTTTGAAGATGGTTTGGCGGCGCAGCAGCGCCGCCCCACCTTGGTTACCTTGGAAGAGGCGCAGGTCGCCAAATATGACCGGCTTTGCCGTCAACTGAAGCTCAAGCCCGGTGAACATGTGCTGGAAATCGGCAGCGGTTGGGGCGGGTTCAGCCGGCACGCGGCGAAAAACTACGGCGTGCGCATCACCACTGTGACGATCTCCGAGGAGCAGTTCAAATACGCCCGTGAACTGTTCCAGAAGGAAGGCCTCGCCGACCGCGTCGAGATCAAGCTACAGGATTACCGCCTGCTTGAGGGCAAGTTCGACAAGATCGTTTCCATCGAAATGCTGGAGGCCGTGGGCGATGAATTTCTCGAGACGTATTTTGCCAAGTGCCACGAATTGCTGGAACCGCACGGCCTGCTCGCCTTGCAGATGATCACCTGCCCGGATTCGCGGCATGATTCGTTACGCAAGAATGTGGACTGGATCCAGAAGCATATCTTCCCCGGCTCGCTGCTGCTCTCCATCCACCGCGTGAACGAGGCGCTGCGCCGCACCGGCGACCTGTTCCTGTACGACCTGAAGGACCTCGGGCTTTCCTACGCCGAGACCTTGAAACGCTGGCGCGTGACTTTCAACCAAAATGAGGCCTCGGTGCGCGCGCTGAAGTTCGATACGCGGTTCGTCCGCAAATGGAACTACTACTTGTCCTACTGTGAAGCCGCGTTCGCCATGCGCAACATCAGCGTGGTGCAGGCGGTGTATACGCGGCCCAACAACCAAACCACGCTATGATCTGGTTTCTCCGCATCGCCTTCGGCGGCGTCCTCATCACCATGCTATGCGCGACGAGCTGGGCGAGCTATCAATGCGCGCTCTGGAAAACGCCGCATGACGTGGTGACGCATCCGTGGTTCATCGCCACGTTGTTTGATTGCTACTTCGGCTTCCTGACGTTTTACGCGTGGGTGTTTTACAAGGAGCCGGGCTGGCTGGCGCGCATCGGCTGGCTCATCGGCATCCTGTTGCTCGGCAACATCGCCATGTCCACGTATATGCTCATCACGCTGTTTAAGCTGCCGGCAGATGCGCGCATCGCCCAGGTTTTGATCCGCCAGAAAAACTGAACCATGCGCCATGCCCGACATAACCCATCCATCGCGCCTGAAACGATTCTGGCGGGAACGCGTGGTTGCGTTGATCGTCGCGCAGTTCACGCAGGGTGTCACCGTGCAAAAAATGGCGCTGACCATCGCGCTGGGCATGACGCTGGCCCTGTTCCCCATTCTGGGTTCGACGACGGTGCTCTGCGCCATCACCGCTGTGTGGCTCCGGCTCAACCAGCCAATCATCCAGGCGGTCAACTACCTGATGTATCCGTTGCAGATCATTCTGATTGTGGTTTTCGTGCGCATCGGCGAATGGATCATGCGCGCCCAGCCGGTCAGCTTTTCCATTCCCGTAATGCTCCGGAAATTTCACGAGTCGCCGGTGAAGTTCATGCACGAGTTCGGCATGACCGGGCTGCACGCCATCATTGCCTGGCTGCTCATCGCGCCGGTGCTGGCCGTGGTGCTCTATTGGGTGCTGCTGCCGCCCTTGAAAAAACTGGCCCAAATGACCGCTAAAAAATCATGACTGAATTTCTCCATGCCTTCTGGCCGGCCTGCGCGTTTGCGATCGGGCTGATGCTGGCGATCTGGTGGCTGGCGCTGCGCATCAACAACCTCGGCATCGTGGATGTCGCTTGGTCCTACGCATTCGCGCCCGTGGCGGTTTTTTACGCGGCGACGACGCATGGCAATCCGACCCGCCGCTGGCTGATGGCCGGGATGGCCACGCTTTGGAGCGTGCGGCTCGGTACATATTTGTATTTTCGCGTCATGGGCCATCATCCGTACGAGGACACCCGCTATGTCGAGATGCGGATGCGGTGGGCCAAGAACTTGAAGCTGCAGGTGCTGTTCTTTTTCGAGCTGCAAGCCGTCCTGATCGTGCTGTTGTCCATCCCGTTCCTGATGGCCTGTCTAAACGGCCGTCGCGGGATTTCGCCGGTGGAATGGGCGGGCGTGGCCATCTGGCTCATCGCGGTGGTGGGCGAAGGGGTGGCGGACTGGCAATTGAAACAGTTCAAGGCGCAGAAGAACCGCAGCGCCGTCTGCCGCGTGGGACTGTGGAATTATTCGCGGCATCCGAATTACTTTTTTGAGTGGCTGGTCTGGGTGGGGTTCTTTGTGTTCGCGCTCGGCTCGCCGCTGGGTTGTGTCACGGTCTATTGTCCGGCGCTGATGCTGTTCTTTTTGTTGCGCGTGACGGGCATTCCCCTGACCGAGGCGCTCGCGGTGAAGACCAAGGGCGAGGCGTACCGCGAATATCAGCGCACCACCAGCAGGTTCGTTCCGTGGTTTAAAAAATCATAAATCTTATGCAAGCTGAACAAACCCTCGAATTGAAAGCAGCGCTGCCACAAACGCAGGCGCAGACGCCGCGCGCGAACATCTCGCTCGATGCGTTGCTGGAAAAGAACCTGCTGCCGGACTGGCTCATCCGCATCGGCATCCGCCGGCTGCTGCGCGAGCGGTTGCGCGAGGAGAACCGGGGCAATGCCGTGGACCAGCAGGCGCATTTGCTGAAACTCATCGCGGAGCTGAAGCAGAGCCCCATCGCCGTGGAGACGACGGCGGCGAACACACAGCATTACGAGGTGCCGACGCGGTTTTATCAGTTGTGCCTCGGCAAACGCCTGAAATACAGCGGCGCGTATTGGCCGGAGGGCGTAAACACGCTGGACGCCGCCGAAGAGACCATGCTCAAGCTGACCTGCTCGCGCGCGCAACTGGCGGACGGGCAACACATCTTGGAGCTGGGCTGCGGCTGGGGCTCGCTTTCGCTGTGGATGGCGGAGCAGTATCCGAATGCGCAGATCACCGGCGTTTCCAATTCGGCGACGCAGAAATTGCACATCGATGCCGAGGCGCAAAAGCGCGGCCTGAGAAATCTCCGCATCATCACGTGCGACATGAACCGGTTCGACATCACAGAGAAGTTTGATCGCGTGGTCTCGGTGGAGATGTTCGAGCACATGAAAAATTTCGAGCGGCTCATGGGCAACATCTCGCGCTGGCTCAAGCCGGCGGGGAAATTGTTCGTGCACATCTTCACGCACAAGGAATATGCCTATCACTTCGTCGCGCGCGATGCGTCGGACTGGATGGCGCGGTATTTTTTCACGGGGGGCATCATGCCGAGCGACGATCTGCTGCTGTATTTCCAGAAAGATTTGAGCATCGAGAACCACTGGCGCGTGAACGGGGCGCATTATCAGAAGACGGCGGAGGCGTGGTTGCAGAACATGGATGCGAATGAGGCGGAGATCAGGCCGCTGTTCGCGCAGACTTATGGCGCGGACAATGAAACACGGTGGTGGGTGTATTGGCGCGTATTTTACATGGCGTGCGCCGAGCTGTGGGGGTATCGCAAGGGCGAGGAGTGGTTGGTGTCGCATTACCTCTTTCGTAAGGCGGAATGTGGAATGCGGAGTGCGGAATGAAGAAACGGGATGCGAGATGCGAAATATGATCAAAAGAAAAATCATAAGAGCGGCGAGCTGCTGGCTCGGGTTGTGCCTGCTGATAGCGGTCGCGGGTGTGGGGCGGGCGGAGGAATTGTCCTTCACCAACCTGATTGTGCGCGGCGATGCGGCGGGAAAGCGCGGGGACGTGGCGGGGGCGTTGAAGGCGTATGTGGCCGCGGATGCGCTCAGCACCAATTGCGCGGACTTGTGCCTGCTGACGAAGCGGTATTGCGACCTGATGTACGATGCGAGTTCGCCCGACACCCAACAACAATTGGCCAAGCAGGCGCTGGCCTGCGCGTTCCGGGCGGTGCAAGCCGATCCGAAGAACGCGACGGCGCATCTGTGCGTGGCGGTCTGCTATGCCAAGAATTTTCCGTGGTGCGACAATGAGACGAAGGTGAAATGGTCCCGCGCCATGAAGATGGAATGCGAGTTGGCCATCGGCCTGGATCCCAAACAGGATGTGAGCTACTACCTGCTGGGCCGCTGGTATTTTGGCACGGCCAACATGGGCTTTTTCTCCCGGAGCGTGGTGAAGGTGATCTATGGCGGGCTGCCCCAGGCGAGCAACGAGGATGCGATCAAAAATTTCAAGCAAGCCATCGCGCTGGCGCCGGACCGCATCATTCATCATCGCGAACTGGCCAAGGTCTATGAGGCGACGGGCGACACCAAGCTGGAACGGGCCGAGTTGGAGACGTGCGCCCGGCTGAAACCGGTGGACCGGGATGATGCGGATGCGCAGCGGGAGGCGGCGGTGCGCTTGGCCGAACTGAGGTGACGGGTTCGCCCCACGCCAAGGGCGCCAAGGACGCAAAGGGGGAGACTAAAATCATTCGAGGACGAGGACGAGGAGGATTGACAATTGCCCCAAATCAGCAGGCCCACCCTGTGCGCCATTTGCACAGGGGTGTGACTGAGTCGCACAGTTCCCGATTTCGGCGGTTTGTCGTAAGGCTAGTGGCATGACAAATCCATTTCGGGCTTTTCTGGGCGCCGTCATTTTAACGTCGGCCTTCATTCTGGGATTCACCGCTTCGGTGAATGCAAACGTCTACAGCTGGTCCGGCGGCGGCAGCAGCGGCTTCTGGAGCGATGCCGGCAACTGGGGATTCGCCGGAGTGCCCGGGAACGGCGACTCGGTCGTCTTTCCCGCCCCGTCGTCGTTGATCAGCACCACGAACAATATTGTCGGCCTTTCGCTGGTGCAAATACGGTTCGCCGGCAACGGCGGCGGCACCACGCTGACCGGGAATGCCATTACGCTGACCGGGGGCATCGAGGCCACCAACACCATCGGGTTAAACACGATCAGCAACAACATCACGCTGGGTGCCGATATCCAGGTGGACGTGGGCAACAACGCCTTCCTCAACCTAGGCGGACTGCTGCTCCAAGGCAGCAGCTTTGGCGTCACAAAAATCGGTGCCGGCACGCTGACGTATGACGGTCAGGCCAGCGATACCTATACCGGCACTACCCACGTGAACGCGGGCCTGCTCCAATTGAACGTCGGCGGCGCCAACGCCTTTGCCGGTCCCTTGGTCATCGGCGACGGCTCGGGCACCGGCAGCCCGATAGTACGGTTGCTGCAGTTCAGCGAACTTCCTGACACGCAGCCGATCACGGTCAACCTCAACGGGCTGCTGGACTTGAACGGCTTCCCGGATACCACGGGACCATTGACCATCCAAGGCGGCATCGTCGAGACCGAGGGTGGAACGCTGTCCCTGAACGCGGATGTGACCATACTCGGCTCGGGTGCGGAGGCGATGATCACCGGCAACCTGCATTTTCTGGGCGGCCTCCATCTGGTGAACGTGGCGGATGGCGCCGCCTTCCGCGACCTGGATCTGCTCGCAAACGTCAGTGATGCCGGTGGCGGCCTGCTATTCACCAACAGCGTACCGTCCGCCGCGAACGCGCGGCTCGTGGGCAACAACACCTTCACCGGCCCGCTGACCATCGATAATCTGACGGTCTCGGCGGAAACGCCCACGGCCCTGGGGAGCACCGCCGCGGGGACGTCGGTGGGGAGCCACGGCACCCTGTATCTGTTCAGCACCGGCATCACGAACGAGACGCTGACCATGGCGGGCGGGGCGACGCTGTTCGCGCAGGATAATTGCGTTTGGAACGGGCCCATCGTGCTCAACGGCAATGTCACCATCGACGACTATCCGAACGTGTCTACGCTCACGCTGAACGGAGTCATCAGCGGCAGTGGCGGCTTCACCAAAGTGGATGTCGGTACGCTCCAGCTCTTCGGCCCCAGCGGCAATTCCTATGCCGGCAACACCTACATCGAGGACGGCACCTGCCTGATCGACAAAGCCTCCGGTGCCGCCATCCCGGCCGGCACCCTGACGATCGGCGACCATTCGGGCACGAACGCCACGGTGCGGGACATCAATGTGGGGGGCAACCTCGGCTCGTCGGTGGCCCTCGCCATCAATGAAGGCGGGTTGCTGGACCTCAACGGAGAGGGTGAGACTGTCGGACCGATCGCGTTTTCCGGCGGAGCCATCTCCACCGGCAGCGGCCATCTGGCAATCAACGGCGACGTCGATGTGCTGGCTTCCACCAACACCGCGACGATCAATGGCGCCATCGTCTTTGGTAACGGTGTGCGCACGATCACCCTGGATACCAGCGAGATCTATCCCAACCTGACCGTGACCGCCTCCGTGGCCGACAATGGTGCCGGAATTAAAGTTGTCCTGGGCGACCTGTCCCTTTTCTATGATGATTTGTCGCTGCAAGGCAGCAATACGTTCACCGGTCCGCTGACCATTGACAGCACGTTTGTTGACGTCGACACGCCCTGGGCGTTGGGGGCGACGAGCGGCGGAACGTTCGTGACCAACAGCGGCACCTTGTGGCTCTACCAAACTGCCATCACCAACGAAACCGTGACCCTGGCGGCCGGCACGGAATTTGCCGGGCAAAACAACTGCATCTGGAACGGCCCCGTCAACCTGGTCGGCAACGCCAAAATCTTTAACCCCAGCCCGTTTACTTATTGCTTCGACATTCAAGGTCCCATCACCGGCACAGGCGATCTGTACGTGCAGGGTAGCGCCGGCACCGGGGCGACCAACCGTTTTTCCGGTCCGTTGCCAAATACTTTTGCCGGCAACACCACCGTCAATTTCACCACGCTGCTGCTGGCCAAGGCTTCAATCGGCGGCGGCATACCCAGCAACCTGGTGGTCAATGGCTCCAGCGTTGTCCGGGTGGCCAACAACTACCAAATCAATTCCCCGTTCAAGTCGGTATCCATCGGTGAAGCCGGTTTGCTGGATCTGGGCGGATTCAGTGAATGGGTCGGGCCGCTCACCCTGCAGGGTGCGCAGGTGACCACCACCGCGGGCGGCCTGCTTTATCTGGGCGGCGACATCACGGTGACCAACAGCACCGTGGCCATGTCCCAGATCAGCGGCAACGCCACGCTGTGGAATGGCACGCGGACGATCAACTGCATCGGCCATTATTATTCGCCGGACTTTGCCATGGTGGCGAACCTGGCCGGCAACCTCACCTCGGGCCTCGTCAAGACGGGCGATGGCGAAGCGAGCCTGGCCGGCAACAACACCTTCCCCGGCCCGACCACGGTGAATGCCGGCAGCTTGGAACTGCATGCAAACAACGCCTTGGGCAACATCAGCACCCCGGCCACCGTCACCAATACCGGCAACATATTTCTCAACGGCAACGTGGTCGTGGGGAACAAACCTTTGATCCTGTCCGGCACGGGCAACGGGCTGGGGGTGCTGTCCGCCGGATTTGGCACCGGCACCTGGGCGGGAAACATCACGCTGCTTTCGAACGTCGGCATTGATGTCTACACGAACTCCACCCTGGAACTGGGCGGCGTCATCACCGGCCCGGGCGGCCTGACCAAAATGGACTGGGGCAACCTGCTGCTGGATGGCAACCTAGCCAACAATTTTAGCGGCCCGACGCTCGTGCAATCGGGCATCCTGACCTTGAGCAAGACCAATGGCCCGGCGCTCATCGGTCCGCTGACCATCGGCCAGGGCCTGGATGCGGCCAACCAGGATGTGGTCGATACGGTGCTGAACTACCAGTTGCCCACCAACAATCCAACCACCATCAGCAGTTCCGGCCTGCTTGATGTCAGCGGCGCCACCAGCTTCAACAACAATGTCGGTTCCCTCACCGGCACCGGCGCCGTCCACATCGGCAACAACAACCTGACCGATGGCTATGACAACACCTCCACGACTTACGCCGGCGCCATCAGCGGCAATGTCAGCGGCGGCGCCCTGGTGAAGATGGGCGGCGGCGCATGGACATTGACCGGGGCGAGCACGTTTGCGGGCATCATGCAGGTGCAGGCGGGCTCGGTGTACGTCAACGGCTCCATGCCTTCCACCAGCGCCTCCTTCATCAACGGCTCCTTGCTGGGCGGCAACGGCACGGTGGGACCCATCGGGTTCAACCGCGGCATCCTCGCGCCCGGCACCAACAGCGGCCCGGGCATCCTCAACGTCAACAGCGGCGGCGTGAATCTGAACAGCAACGACACCTTCACGGTCTCCATCGCCGGCACCACGGCCGGCAGCGGTTACAGCCAGCTCAATGTCACCGGCAGCGTGGGCCTGAACAATGCCGCGCTGCAATTGAACATGCCGGTCGTGGGCGTGAGCAACGCAGTGTACACCATCATCAACAACGACGCTGCGGACGCCGTCACCGGCGTCTTCACCAACCTGCTGGAAGGCTACACCAACACGGCGGCTAACGGCGCCAAGTTCAAGATCACCTATCACGGCGGCTCCGGCAACGACGTGGTGCTGACCCAGATCAGTTTGCCGACACAACCCAACTTCACGAGCATCACCAATCTCGGCGCCGGCGGCATCAAGCTCGGTGGCATCGGCATGTCCAACGTGACCTACACGGTTTCCGCCAACACCAACCTGCTCACGACGAACTGGGTGAACATTGGCACCGCCACCGCCAACGGGCTCGGCGTGTTTCAATTCACCGATCCCGGTGCCATCAACTATCTGGTGCGCTTCTACCGGTTCTCATGGCCGTGATTGCTGGATGGCGGTTTAAGCCGTCGCGACGATTGGTTGAGAGCGAGCATCAGCCGGGCCGGCCGGCGCTTGGACCAGGCCGGCAAAGTTTCCGCGATGGCGGGCGAGCAAGAACAGGGCGAGGGCAGATACGATCGTCGCCATGGGCAAGCCGGCCGGGGCCATGAAGGCGTGGAAGCCGACGATGTTCACGATCACCGGACCAAGCAGGGTAAGGCCCAGCGGCAGCCA
Organism: Candidatus Acidiferrales bacterium; assembly: GCA_035482455.1. Classification (GTDB taxonomy): domain Bacteria; phylum Verrucomicrobiota; class Verrucomicrobiia; order Limisphaerales; family UBA11358; genus UBA11358. Next base: position 19,137 of record DATHQS010000030.1, read on the forward strand.
GCGGCCGGTCAACAGGAGGAGGCCGCCCACGACTTGCACTGCGCCAACGACATAGACGTAGTGGCTGACATACAGCGCCGTCATGAAATCCTTTGCGGAACCTTCCGGCGGCGGCGGCATGGGGATGAAGTGCAAGAACATGTTTGAGCCAAACACGACGAAGATCAGCCCGAGCAAACTGCGGGCGATGATGGTGGCGATTTTCATAATAGTTATTTCTTATATGTAGCGATGTTTCATTTTGTTGTTTAGGCGAGGTTGGCCACGAGCTGTTTTGAATGCGTGCCCGCGGCAGCGAGCGCTTTTTCCGGCCCGATGGCGCCGACCGCCACACCTTCAACGCGCACCACGTCCACATCCGTGATGCCGAGGAAACCCAGCACGGCGCGAAGATAGGGCTCGGTGAAGTCGAAGGCTTTCATGTGTCCGTTCGAGTAAACGCCGCCGCTGGCCAGCACGAGGATGGCACGCCTGCCCTTGAGCAGACCTTGCGGGCCGTTGGCGCCGAAAGCAAAAGTCCGACCGGCGCGGGAGATATGGTCAATCCACGCTTTGAGCGTGGAGGGCACGCCGAAATTGTGCATGGGAGCTGCGACGACAACCGTGTCGGCGGCGAACAGTTCGTTGATCAGGGCGTCGGACAGGGCCAGCAACCAGGACTGGTCGGGGGTGCGCTGGTCCGGGGGCGTGTACATGGCGCCGATAAAGGGCGAACCCACATGGGGCGGCGGATTCTGGCCGAGGTCGCGGGCGACGAGCCTGGAACCGGGATGGCTTGTTTGCAGTTCGTTCACGATGGAACGCGCAGCCTGGTGCGAGTAGGAATCGCCTCCCCGCGGGCTGCTTTCGATGAGCAGGATGTTTTTCATATTATGCCTTTCGTTTTAGTTTGGTTAATTTGTTTCTATCACTGGGGACATCATCCCTCCGATTCTTGCGCCGGCCCAATACCGTGTTCCTTGCGCTGCCATGCCGTTTCGGCATAATGACTGCCACCATGGAACTCCGGAATCTCCGATATTTCCTCGCGGTGGGCGAAGCGTTGAGCTTCACGAAGGCGGCGGCGCAATTACGCATCGCGCAGCCGGCGCTGAGCCGGCGGGTGCAGGATTTGGAGGATGAGATCGGCGTGGACCTGTTCAAGCGCAGCCCGCGCGGGGTGACGCTCACCGCCGAGGGAAAATTGTTCCTGGACCGGGCGCGCGACCTGTTGCAGCGCGCCGATGAAGCCGTGGACCAGGTTCGCGCGCTCGCACGCGGACACTACGGCGAGTTGCATATCGGCTATGCGGCTTCGCCCACGGTGGAGATCCTGCCGCCGGCGCTGGCGGCGTTTCAGAAGGCGTTCCCCCACGTCAATGTGCTGCTCCACGACGGCTCGCGGCGCGAACTCATCGAAGGCCTTCAAAGCGGCGCGTTGCAGTTCGCGCTCATGCCCAAGGCCGTGATGGAAGGCCTTGAATTTGAAACCTTGCGCGCCTATCCCTTTTGCGTGGCGTTCGCACCGGGCCATCCTTTTGGACGGTTGAAAACCGTGCCGCTCGAAAAATTGGCGGCCGAACCGCTGGTCGGACTGGCCCGCAAGGAATACCCGGATTATTATCCGCTGATCGACAGCCTCTTCCAGCCCCGGGGCCTCAAGCGTCGCGTCGCCGTGGAATGCGACAGCGCCAGTTCGCTGATCACCACGGTTGAATCCGGCCGGGGCGTGGCGCTGGCTATCTCTGCTTTCAAGATCGTGAGTGGCAAGCGATTGGCTTATCGCCCGTTGGCCGGGATCAAGGAACTGCTGCCGGTGGGCATCGCCCGGGCGAAGGGCGGAGATGTGACGCCGGCGGGAGAGAAGTTTTGCGACATTTTGCGCACGGTGTCGAAAGGGACGACGGGGAGCAAGTAGTTGGTGGTCGAAAGTTGAGGATGGGGATGGATGGGGGAAACGACTTCTTCTGTCGTCGCCTACAAGCGGGGATATGTCGCCCCGGACGGGGCTGGGATTTTTATCGGACCGGTTTCTACAAAGATTTCGCACCTACGGGTCCGATGCCGGACTGGCCATCAGGGGGAGCGGAGGCGGTAGTAGCGGCGGAGGTTGGCGGGGGTTTGGCTGTCGGTGAACTGAAAATGGCCGAAGGTGGTTTGGGTGGGGGTTCCCAGCACGGTCCAATTGGTCACGGGCAGGGCCAGGTTGGTGGTGCCAATCACGGTGTAGCTGGCCCCCTGGGTGTCATCGAACGCGAACTGGAACGTGCCGTTGCCGAGCCGTTTGGCGTCGGCCACCGCGGGAATGCTGGTGAGGGCGAAGCCGGTCAACGGAATGCGGAACGGGTTTTGGGTGGCGTCGTTATTGGGCAGGTTGAGATAAAGGTATTGGGGACCGGAAAATTCGAAGGGGGCGAATTTCACGGTAAAGCTGGTGCCGGCATTG
>DATHQS010000031.1:0-11945 GCA_035482455.1 Candidatus Acidiferrales bacterium
TCTCGTGCTGCACGGCGCGCGCGAGCAGGCCGCCGCAGCGGAAGGCGATGGGCTTGCCTTTGGCATCCAACGCCGACACATCCACGGATTCGGGCCGTAAAATCTCCGCGTAAATCTCAGGAAAGCTCAGGCAGCCTTCGCTGCCTTTCACCGGCTCGCCAACGGGGGTAACCTCGGGGTTGATGAGGACGAGCGGCATGATTTCGGCCACATCGGTGGGTTTGCCGCCAATCTCTACCCAGGACGGCCGGTCTTTGACCTCGCGGACGTCGATCACGGTGAGTTGTTTGGCCACGCCAACTTGCTGGGCGGCCAAGCCGACACCATGGTTCTCTTCCATGGTCTCAAACATGTCGGTAATGAGCTGTGCTATCTCGGGCGTGACGCTTTCGATCTTTGAACCTTTTTGACGGAGGACGGGGGTGCCAAACTTAACAACCGGTAAAATCATAGAGTGTGAATATCAGTCTGCGTTGACGCCAAGAACTTCCAGGATGTGCTGCAATTGGTCATCGTTGAAAAAGGAGATTTCCACCGCGCCTTTGCCGTGCGAATATTTCAAGTGGACCTTGGTGCCGAATTTCTCGCGCAACTTTTCCTCCAGCCGCCTGATGTTGGAATCGACCGGCACGATGGCGCGGGTTTTGGCCGTGTCACCGGAAGTCCTGGCGCCGCGGGATTGTAACTTGGTGATGAGGCCTTCGGCTTGGCGAACATTGAGGCCGTCTTTGATGATACGTTCAGCGGCCAGGGATTGGAGCTGGCCGTCAGTCAGACCAAGAATCACCTTGGCGTGACCAACGGAAAGGCGGCCATCGCGGATGAAGGTCTGCACTGGCACCGGGAGCCTGAGCAGGCGGGTGGCGTTCGCCACGGCGGCACGGCTTTTACCGACCTTGGTGGCGATCTGTTCCTGGGTAAGCTGAAATTGTCCGGCCAGTTGCGCGTAGCCCAGAGCTTCTTCCAGCGCGTTAAGGTTCTCGCGCTGCAAGTTTTCGATAAGCGCCAGTTCCAGGACGGTGCGATCATCGGCTTCACGGGTAATGACGGGAACCTCCGGCAGGTTCAGCAACTGGGCGGCGCGCCAGCGGCGTTCACCGGCAATGAGTTCGAAAAAGCCGTCACGCTCGCGCACGATCAGCGGCTGGACGATGCCCTGCTCCTTTATTGAATCGGCAAGTTCCTTCAGGGCTTCAGCGGAAAATTCCTTGCGCGGCTGCATCGCGGTCGGGCGAATCTTGTTCAACGGTACGCGCTGAACCCGGTCGCGCAAATCAGGCGGGGAAGCCGCCGCCGCGACGGGTGCGGGCGCCGCCGGGGCGGGATTCGAGATGGGAGGGCTGCCGCTCAGCAAAGCGCCAAGCCCGCGTCCCAATGCAGGTTTAGACATGGATGCAGCTTGCCGTTGCGCTGCGCCAAAGTCAATTTCAGTCCCGATGGGCGGTTTGTTCTTGCGCTGGAAGCCAAAGCGGTTCACGGTTCGATAGTTCCCCCACACCTATCGAACATTTCTCCGATGAAAATATCATTCAAGCGGTCGCTAGCGGTTTTTATTGCGATGGCATTGCTGGCCGGTTGCGCCACCACGGCGGATAAATGGGAATACCGCACCCGGACGACCGACAATCCCAAGGGCAAAGCGGTGCTCGATGAATATGGCCGGGGCGGTTGGGAACTGGTGAGCTACACCATGCGGCCCAAGGATGCCACCGGAACCAATTTCGTGTACCAGTACGTGTTCAAACGCCCCAAAAAGTGAGGGTCTGAAAAGTCGAAAACGGCGCGGTAACCAGCCGCACCGTTTTCGTTTCGCAGAAGCATACCGAACCAGCCAACCTGACCTCGTTGCCGGGGTTTTATCCCCGGTTCTTGATTATACATCGTCCAACAGAGACTTTGCTTTAGATTTTCCGGCGCGTCATTAGACTGCGGGCGTGAACAAACACGAACGCATCGCCGAACTCGCCAAAACATTCGCTGGCGAGGGGGTTGACCCGCGCTACGCGGGGTATTTCGCGTTGTTCAACCAGCAGAAGTTCTATGAAGCGCACGACATCTTGGAGGACCTGTGGTTGCCGGACCGCCACGGCGTGAACGGCAGTTTTTACAAGGGGCTCATCCAACTGGCCGGGGCCTTTGTACACCTGCAAAAGCAGCGGCTGCATCCCTCGGCCGCGTTGTTCAAGCTGGCCCGGACCAATCTGGAAAAGTATCCTGCGCACCATGAACGGCTTGCCATCACCAAGGTGCAGACGTTGATCAGCCAGTGGCTGCTGGCCTTGGAATCCAAGAATTTTGAAAAGAACCCCTTGGAAACTGATCCACCGCCCCGGATTACGCTCGAAGCTGAGCCGGCGTAAAAATTCCATCCCAGCTCTACGGGGGCCATCCAATGACTTTCTCTTAGGTGCCAGCGGTAAATTGTGAATAAGTTTCCACCCCTGTCACGCACCTGTAACTTGAATTTTAAATGAATACAGTGATATATCTAATCTATAATATAATTGGAGGTTTTGATGAAAAAATCATTGTCAGCCAGGTTGGGATTCTCTTGGGTGGTGCTCACGGCTGGACTTGCCGCAGCCACCAGCGTGAATGCCGAGCCGTCAGCGGCGCGCATCACCATCAAGGCCACCTCAGGGGAGGTCAGTGGCAGTTCAGACGGCGTCACCTTTTACCCGATTCATGCCGGGGATTTCATCGGGGCGGGAACCGTCATCGCGACGGGAACCAACTCGACGGCGGACTTGATTCTGCCGGACAGCGGCACGGTGCTGCGGATGCTGCCCGAGAGCAGCATGAATTTTCCCCGCCTCAACAAGGAGCCGGCTGGCGAACAGATTGTGACGGAGACCTCGTTGAAGTTGTTGAAAGGGTCGGTCATCGGCTCGCAACGCAAGCTGGCGGTGCCCTCACAATTTTACATCGCCACGGAAAAGGGCGTTGCGACCATCGTTGGCACGGAGTATGTCGTGAATGCCAGCGGCGCGGTGACGGTCTTGGACGGCCAGGTATCGATCAACTACAACCTGCCCGGCAACAAAGGCTCGGTGAAAGTATCCATTCCCCAAGGGTATTCGTTTAACCCGGCCACAGGCACGGTGGTTCCCACTTCCCCGCAATTTCTGCAGAACATCATCGCGGATGTGGACACCGTCAAACAAAACGCACAGACCTTCAAGGCCGGTGGCGCGACCATCGTGGTGAAGCCGGAACCATTCGTTACGCCGACAGTGCCCGGCCACGGCAATGGCAATGGCAATGGCAATGGCAATGGCAATGGTAATGGCAATGGTAACAATGGTGTCGGCAACGGCGTGGATCCCCAGCCTCCCGGGAATCCTCCGGTCAATGACGGCCCCGGCACCAGCCCGGGCAATCCCGGCAACAGCGGTGGCTCGAAAAAGTAAGGAGCGCTGCGTGGTAGGCGGTACCGGTGGCAGGATTTTCATTTACCTGCCCGCGTGAAAGAAACAAACTTTCCCGGTATTGAGTGCCATTGGTATGCCAGCCAAAGCCTTGAACGCCAGCCAACGCATCGTTATCGCTGGCGGCAGCGGCTTCATTGGCTCCGCGCTGGCCGAGGTGTTATCCGGGCTCGGATTTGAGGTCATCGTGCTGACCCGCTCACCGGGCCAGCGGACGGATGGAGTCAGCGAGCTGGCATGGGACGGGGAACATCTGGGCGAATGGATTCAATGCTTGGATGGAGCGGAGGCGGTAATCAATCTGGCCGGCCGGAGCATCAATTGCCCGCACACGCCGGACAACCTGCGGGCCATCGCCAGTTCGCGCATCAATTCCGTCCAGACGCTCGCCGCCGCGCTGGAACAGGTCAAAATACCGCCGAAGGTCTGGGTGCAGGCCAGTGCCGTCGGTTTCTACGGCGACACCGGCGGGAACCTGTGCGAGGAATTCGCGCCCAACGGGAACGATGTGCTCGCACACATCTGCCACGATTGGGAGGCGGTGTTCAACGCCGCGGTCGTGCCCAAGACCCGCAAGGTGACCCTGCGGATGGGCTTCGTCTTGGGCCGATCGGGCGGGGCATTCCCGGTGCTGGCGCGGCTGACCAGGCTGTTTCTCGGTGGCCCCGCCGGCAAGGGCCGGCAATATATCAGCTGGATACACCTCGCGGACGTGGTACGCATCGTGATCACCGCCGTGGAAAACGGGCGGATGTTCGGCATCTATAACGCTGTTGCGCCCGTCGCGGTCACCAATGCGGAATTCATGGCCGAGTTGCGCCGGGCGCTGCGCCGTCCCTGGAGCCCGCCGGTGCCCGTGTTTGCGGTCAAACTGGGCGCGGAACTGATGGGCAGCGAGCCGTCGCTCGCGCTGGTGAGCCAGCGTTGTGAGCCGAAACGATTGCGGGACTCAGGGTTCCGGTATCAGTTCTCGGGACTCGCGCCGGCGTTGCGCGATCTTTGCACCAAACAATGACCATGAAAACCATCGCCATCATCGGCGCCTCCGCCGACCGGGGCAAATTCGGCAACAAGGCCGTGCGCGCCTTTGTGCGGCAAGGTTTTACCGTCTATCCGGTGAACCCCAAGGAATCCGAGATCGAGGGCCTGCCTGCATTCAAGAGCATCGGCGAAGTGCCGGTGCGTCCCGACCTCATCAGTGTTTATCTGCCGCCGCCAGTGTTGCTGAAAGTGCTGCCGGACATCGCTGCGCGCGGCTGTGACGAGCTCTGGCTGAACCCGGGGACGGAATCAGACGAGGTATTGCTGGTGGCGGAGCGGTTGGGGTTGAACGTGGTCCAGGCTTGCAGCATTGTCGGCATCGGGATGTCGCCGGATGAAGTCTAGGATGCTCCACTACGGCCTCCCGTCGTCGGGGCAGCGTTAGCGGTCGGAATCAAATTGTCAAAGAACGTGTTAAATAACGTTCATTCCGTCCGCATCAAACTAGTGCCTCGGCCAGCACCTCGGCCATGTGTTTGACGCGCACCTGGACGAGGTGCGTAACCTGATGACGGCAGCTCGTACCGGACAACACCACGGTCGTGCCGTAGGGCTGATGCTTGATCTGTTCCACCAACGGCTCGGCGATCTTCAGCGAGAGCTCATACTTCGACGCCTGCATCCCGAACGCGCCCGCCATGCCGCAGCAGCCGGTTTCAAGCATTGACACCGTGCGGTTGGGCAGGCGCGAGGCAAGGTATATCGCGTTCTTCGTGTTCGTCAGCGCCTTCGCGTGGCAATGCGCATGGATGGCCACGCGCCCGTGCTCGTGGTCAAAGCGCAGCGCCGCCGGGTCCTGCCGCAACACGTTTTCCATGAAGTCTTCGAACAGGATGCAGCGCGCGCCGACCTCCTCCGCGCCGGGCAATCTCAATTCCCGGTAATCCTCCGCGAACATGGAGTAGCAGGACGGCTCCAGGAAGATGACCGGCGCATCGTCGTTGCCCAGCAGCCCCAGGTTGTGTTGGCCGAGTTTCCCCGCCTCATCGAGATTGCCCGCGCTGAACGCCGGGCGGCCGCAGCATTTCCGTTGCTGGGCCAGGGTCACGTAAAAACCGGCCGCCTCCAGCACCGCCGTAGCGGCGATGCCGATATTCGGCTCGTGATAACGCGTAAAGGTGTCGTCCCATAACACCACGCGACCGCGCTGGCCGTGCGTGTCGTGCTCCCGCTTATTGAACCAGCGGTCAAAACGTTCGGCCGCGTATTCCGGCAGCGGCCGCTCACCGGCGAACCCCGACATCTTGCCGATGACGTGGCGGATGGAGCGTGATTTGAAAAGGAAATTGGTCAGCGCCGGCAGCTTGGTGCCCATGCGCCCGAAGAAATCCACCGAGCTGATCAGGCGCTGTTGCAGGGTCAGGCCGTGCTTCTTTATTTTCGCGTGGAGCAGCTCAGCCTTCAGCAGCGCCATGTTCACGTTCGATGGACATTCGTTCGTGCAGGCGCGGCAGCTCAGGCAGTTGGACAGCGCATAGTCCAGCTCCTCGCACTGCAACGCGTCGTGGCCGGTGCCGCGATGCTCCAGGGCGGCTCGGATGAGATTGGCACGACCGCGCGTGGACATCCCTTCCTCACCCGTCGCCACGTAGGTCGGGCACATCGTCGGCGGCGCCTTGCGGCAGCCACCGCAGCCGTTGCACTGTTCGAGATTGGCAATAAACGATTCATCGCGCGCTGCGAAGGCCAGATGCGGCTCGAACGGCGGCACGATGCGTTTGTCCGCCCCCATCCGCAGGTTCTTATCGATCTTGTAACGCCCGTCGCCGATGATCTTGCCGGGGTTGAACAGGTTGTTCGGGTCGAACGACGCCTTGATCTCACGCATCACCCGGTATAATTCCGTGCCGACCTGTTCCCGGAGAAATTCTGTGCGCGCGATGCCCACGCCATGCTCCGCTGCCAGCGAACCCTTGAACTGCGCCACCAGCGCGGACGTCTCTTCCGCGATCTGGCGGAACTTGGCCAGGTCGCCCGCATCGTGCAGATCCAGCACCGGCCGCACGTGCAACAGGCCCGCCGCCGCATGGCCGTAGAACGAGCCTGTCACGCCCACGCGCGCGAACATCTGTTCCAATCCCGTGACATACGCAGACAGATCCTGCGGACGCACCGCCGCGTCCTCGATGAAGCACGCAGGCTTTGCGTCGCCCTTGCAGCTTGTCAGCAACGAGAGGCCGGCCTTGCGCATCGCCCAGACCAGGTTTTGCTCGTAGTTATTTTTTAGGATCAACTGGCGCAAACCGAGCTTCCGCTTTTGCATCTGCGCCAGCTTGTCCTTGGCGCCCTCAAAAAATTCCACGATCAATATCGACGCGCACGGTTGTCCCTCGAGGTCCAGCAGCGTGCGTACCGCCTGGAAATCCCGCTGGCCGCGCGTCTGGTCAAACAGCGGCTTGTCCACGTGCTCGATCGCCGCCGGCTTCAGGTCCAGCAATGCCTCCGTCGCCTGCATCGCCTCAGCCACGGACGCGAAGAAGATCAGGCCCACCCCGCGCTCCGCCGGCAGCTTGGAGATTTTGATCTGTGCCGAAAAGATTCCCGCCAGCGTGCCTTCGCTGCCGCAGAGGATGGGGATGAGGTTGCCCGGCTGCTCCACGGCGCGGGCGAGGCCGTAGCCCGGCCAGCGTTTCAAAAGCCCGGGCGGGAAACGTTCCGCGATCTGCAATGAGTTGAACGCCAGCAGGTCGTCCAGCACCTGCCGCTGGTGATGCAGCGTGTCCATGTGCGCGCCGATACGAGTGATCTTGCCGTCGCACATCACGATCTCGATCTCGTTCACGTGGTGGCCGGTCGTGCCATACACCGGCGTGTGCGCGCCCGAGGAATCGTTGGCGATCATCCCGCCCAGCGTCGCGCGCGCGCTGGTGGCCACATCCGGGCCGAAGCAATAGCCCTCGCCGTGCAGAAACTTGTTCAACTGGTCCAGCACCACGCCCGCGCCCACCCGCACCGTGCCGCGCTCCACATCCAGGTCCCAGATCTGCTGGTTGTGCCGGGCGAAGTCGATGATCAGGCCGTCGCCGATCGCACCGCCGCTCAGGCCCGTGCCCGCGCCGCGCGGCGTCACCGGCAGTCCGGCCACCAAGGCGGCCTGGATCACGGCGGCGGCCTGCTTGGTGTTTTTGGGAAAGGCCACCGCGCCGGGCACGATCTGGTAGGGCGAGGCATCCGTGGCGTAAAGCTGGCGCGTCCGGTTATCGAACGCCACCTCGCAATTCGCCGCGTTCAACGCGGACATTTGTTGCGTGGAAAGCACAGGCACAAGCTATCGCCGCGACGGCGCGTTGACAATTTCATTAACGAGGTCTGATTCTTTCATAAAAATAATTTGGATCGGTTTTTGTTGGCCTATCCCCGGTCCTTCATGGCCTGTCGCACCGACCCGTCGCGCCGAAGTCTTGACGTAGGCGGAAGCCTTGGCGAAGGCGGAAGCGCCCGTCTCCGACCCGGCAAGGTGGAGCTTGGTGGAGCCTGGATATTTGGGTTTTTTAGTCATTCGTCATTAGTGCTTAGTCATTCCGCGGATGCGGCGGGTTTAATTCAGTTTAATTTAGCTTAATTTGATAGCCCGTGCGGCACGCACTTCATTGGCTTTTTCTGGGATTTCATCTCCCAGTTGGGGGCGGTTTTCGCCGTTTTAATTTTTTGGTCGGATTTGGTTGGATTTACTTGGATGGTATTTTTGTTCAATGGTTTATGAATCTGGTTTTTCGCCCTTCGCATCTGGCCTGTCGCGCCGAAGCCTGACGTAGGCGGAAGCTCCGGTCTCCGACCCGGCAAGTTGGAACTTGGTGAAACTTGGATATTTGGGTTTTTTAGTCATTCGTCATTAGTGCTTAGTCATTCCGCGAATGCGGCGGTTGGATTTACTTGGATTCGTCCGGATTGGAGCGCGGGCGGCTCGCCCGCGTGTTGAAATAAAAAAGAATTCCAAAAGTCTGGGAATGGATGTGAAACGATGGGAATGGATGGTTGTTGCCGCTCGGCTGGTGGCATCATGACCCGCCTGTCGCGCCGGAGCCGTGCGTAGGCGGGTGCGGCTGGTGGCCGTACGCCAGTACTTTAAAAATTCTAGGGTCTGACCAAGCCTGACAAAGCCTGACGGACCTTGCACCACAATCACTTGCCGTCCCGCCCCCCGGAGCGCCTGCCAGTGCGGCTCGCACCTGTATCCCACAACTGCGGAACCAGCCGCCGCAACCCGGCTTGCAACCGGCGCATCCGATCCTGCCGCGGTGGCGCAGCTCGCTTTTTTATTCCTGTCACACATCACACGTCACGGTTTTTAGAATTTTTTTAAAAAGAAGGTGTAAACCGGTGCCAACCGGTGCCAACCGGTGTAAACCGGTGGAGCGCCGAACTCCGATTCGGCAAGTCCCCCGGAGCACCGGCCTCCGGCCCGGCATCGGACCTTGGATCCGCGCAGCGGGCACCCAGATCGACCACAGTACCTTTGGCGACCGCTCCGGCCATTCGACATTGGTGGCCGTACGCTAGTACATTCGTCATTCATTAGGCATTAGGTTTTAGGAATTGGTCATTTCCCTCTCTCGCCCGTCATTCGCGTCAATTGGCGCAATTCGCGTCTCATGCCTTGAGGTATAGCACAGGTAGTCAATAGTTGAATTTCTCCCGGGAATGTAGCATGCAGATTTATGCCATATTTCTGCAAAAAACCGGAGTGGGAAGGGGGTCCGACCCGAAAATTTGAAAACGCTTTTGCAAATCACTATCAACCATCAGCTTTTAACTTTCAACTCTCCGCTGGCATGTGGCTAAAATGGCGTCTTTGCTGGGAAATTGAAGGATTTTTGAAAATGGAAAATGGACCATCTTGGGCGGGACGGCTACTGGGCCTATGCGAAACGGGCGTTGATGAAATTGCCGTCTTTGGAGGAATACGAGCAGAAGGACGGAATGAAGGGGGAATGAAATCAAGCCGCAAAACTGGCCATGCTACCCATCCTTGGATGGGTGATTTATTCAATGAACTTCGACGTCGCCCTGCCATTCGACAGCAGATTTATTGGTCTCATATTCAGCACCAATTAAAATTGACCACTTCTGGCCGGACTTAAAGCCGGTGAAAGCTGGTGAATCATCAGACGCTTGAAGGGTAGCGCTTGAAAGCTCATATCGTGTCTTGTTGGGCTTCCAAGGAAGATAGTAAATGACCAGGTTAGTGCCGCCACCAATTAAAGTTATGTCGGCAATCCGCTTTACCGTGTTCACTCGAACGTTGGCGTTGGGCTTGAAAGTGTAATGTGTGGCATCGATGATAACTTTGGCACTGGGCGGAATCCGATAACTTGGTGCGGTATTGGTGCTGTACGGCTGCGAAAAATGTTCGTCATCGATTTTTAAAACCGGCGTTTGTTCATTTTTGGCAGACGGCAGATCTTCAGCAAAACAGGTTGCAGCTAAGAAAAAGACGATAAGTTTTTGCCATGACCTCATGGCTCGATACGTTCTACAAATAATTGGCTGTAGAATTTGCAGACAGTTCTTTGCCCTGTGAAACTTTTGCTTAACCATGCAAAAGGAGTAAGTGCGTCGAAACTTGTTGTCTAGCATAAAAGAACCTTCTTCGTGGCGTTTCGCTTTTGCCAATGCTGAATCAGTGCATTCGTGACTCTGGCAAGCCATCTCAGCACCCCTCTGTGCCCTCTGCGCCCTCCGCGCCTCTTGCGTTTCTCCGGCTAATCATATCATCTCTGGCTCAATATCCACCTTTTCGAGCTTGCCAATCGGCCCTAACTTTTTATCGTCGCAGCATGGAATCACACGAACTGCTCCGTGAAGTCTTCGACAAGAAGTCCGCCAAGGAAGTTTCCGCCGATCTCGACCTCTCCACCTCCATGATTTACAAGTGGGCGCAGCCTTCCCAAAACGAAGGTGGCATCGAAAACCCGCTCGACCGCATCGAGGCGCTCTATCAAAGCACCGGCGATCCCCGGCTCATCCAATGGATCTGCCAGCGCGCCGGCGGATTTTTCATCCTGAACCCGGAGAACACGCCCCACCCCACCTTCCTCATTCCCGCCACCAACCAGATCGTCCAGGAATTTGCCGACCTCCTGCAGGTCGTCGCCGTCGCCGCCGCCGATAACCAGATCACCAACGCCGAGGCCAAACAGATCCGCGAACGGTGGGAAGAACTGAAATCTGTCACCGAAGGCTTCGTCGCCTGCTGCGAATCGGGAAATTTCGGGCCGATGAAAAAGGAAACGACCAAAAAGTCGTAAGCTGAAAAGATTCCGCAACACCGGCACACCGTTGGCCTTAAAACAAAACCCCCGCCTGTTTCCAGGCGGGGGGTTGCTAAATCTTTCTCGTCCTCTTCGTCTTCCTCTTGCTCGCTTCCAGGGATGACGGGAACTTTTACTCCGCCGTCTTCTTCTTCGTGAACGTATGCGTCGCGTGGCCGTAAAAGGCGTCCGCGCATTCCATCAACGTCTCCGACAGCGTCGGATGCGGATGGATCGTCGCCGCAATGTCTTCGACCGTCGCGCCCATCTCCATCGCCAGCACGGCTTCGGCGATCAGTTCGCCCGCGCCTGCGCCGCAGATGCCCACGCCCAGCACACGGTTGGTCTCGGGATCCGCGATGATCTTGGTCACACCATCCGTGCGGTCGAACGACAGTGCGCGGCCGGATGCCGACCACGGGAATTTCGCGATCTGATGCGGAATGTTCTGCGCCTTGGCTTCGGCCTCGGTGATGCCGCACCACGCCAGTTCCGGATCGGTGAAGACCACCGCCGGGATGACGCTTTTAAACTGCACATCTTCGCCGTGGATGTTTTCCACCGCGTTGCGCGCTTCCTTGTGCGCCTTGTGCGCCAGCATGATGCCGCCCACGATGTCGCCGATGGCATAGATGCTCGGGTCGTCGGTCAACTGGTGGTCGTTGATCTTTACAAAACCTCTTTCGTCGAGCACCGCCTTGGTGTTTTCCAGACCCAGGTCGCCGCTGTTCGGCACGCGGCCCACGGACACCAGCACCCGGTCGTAAAGCTCGCTGAACTTTTCGCCGTTGTACTCGGACTCGACCTTGATCTGCTTGCCTACGGTCGCCATCTTGGTCACCTTCGCCTTGAGCCGGATTTCCTTGAAGGACTTCTTGGCATTCGCCACCACGGGCCGGGCCAGGTCGGCATCGGCGCCCGCGAGAATCGCGTCCAGCGCCTCAATCACGGTCACCTTGCTGCCCAGCGCGGAATACACAAAACCCAGTTCCATGCCGATGTATCCACCGCCCACAATCAGCAGGTTTTCCGGGACATCGGTCACTTCGAGCGCTTCGGTGGACGTCATCACGCGCGGATTGCCCAGGTCAAACGCCTTGGGCATCGCCGGCAGGGAGCCGACCGCGAGGATCGCCTTGTCATATTCCACGAACTGCTGGCCTTCGGCCGTCTCCACGCGCAATTTGTTCGAGCCTTCAAAATAACAGCGCCCGGTGATGACCGT
>DATHQS010000032.1:0-13058 GCA_035482455.1 Candidatus Acidiferrales bacterium
CCTCAACGACACCGGCGATGAGGAGGGCGCGCACGTCCAGTACGAAAATTCCAAACAGCTCGACCCCAAGAACCCCGCCGTCTGGAACCAGCTCGCCAACTACTTCGGCGAATACGGGCAGTTGACGAACGCGTTCGTGCATTACACCGAGGCCATCCGCCTCGACCCGACCGAGCCGGTCTACTACCAGAATTTCGCCACCACGGTTTATCTCTACCGCAAGGATGCGAAAGAATTTTACCACATCAACGAACAGCAGGTGTTCGACAAGGCGCTCGGGCTGTATCAGCAGGCGATGAAGCTGGCGCCGGATAATCTCGTCATCGCCACGGATTACGCCGAGAGCTTCTACGGCATCAAGCCCATGCGCACCAACGACGCGCTCGCGGCCTGGACCAATGCCCTCAGCATCTGCAAGGACGAAAACGAGCGCGAAGGCGTGCGGCTCCACCTCGCCCGCGTGAAGTCCGCCACCGGTTTCTTTGATGAAGCCCAGGGCGAACTTGACGCCGTCACCAATTCAGCCTTCGCCGACATGAAACGGCGCCTCGCCCGCAGCCTGGCCGACCATAAGAATCCGCCGCCGCCCGATGCCGGCCCGGAAACCGCCACGAATGCCGTCACGCTTCCCAAGAATCTTCAAATGGTGGGTACGAATCTTGTGCTGACCGTGACCAACGATATTTCGGATTTGACCAATGTGCCGGCGACATCAGTGTCCGGCCAAAAGCTGCCCTGATTCTGGCAATTTCGGCTTTGTCCGAGCGGTTTGCTTCTGGTTAAATGCTGCGATTATGAGTTTTTACGAGAAGCTGAAATTTGACGCGTCGGGCCTGATTCCCGCCATCATCCAGGAACAGAAGACCGGCCGCGTGGTCATGATGGCGTGGATGAACCGCGCCTCGCTGGAAGACACCATCAAGACCGGCAAGACCCACTTCTGGAGCCGCTCGCGCCAGAAATACTGGATGAAGGGCGAGGAAAGCGGCAACACCCAGACCGTGAAAGATATCGCGTTTGATTGCGACGGCGATGTTTTGCTTATCCAGGTCGAGCAAAACGGCCCGGCCTGCCACGAGGGCTACAACTCCTGCTTCTTCCGGTCCGTCGAAAGTGGTGAATTCAAAATCACCGAACCGCAGATCAAGACACCCGGGCAGATGTACAAAAAAAAGGGGTGAGGTTTTTGAACCATTCATGGCGCAATGACATCCGTCATTGCGCCATATTGTTTTCATCAATCACCACCAAAGTTTATCAATTCACGCTCCGGCCATGGCCTTGATTATGGTTGGGAACATGAAAACGACCGCGGCGGCCCTCAACCAAAACGCAACCCCGGAAAACCGGACCACACCCGGTACCGGCCGGATTCCGCTGCTTCTGAAGCTGGCCTTTACCGCCTTCATGGCCGTGCTCGTGCCGGTGTACTGGACAAAATATGGGCCAACTAATTTCTTATACTTCTGCGACCTCGCCTTGTTCTTCACGCTCATCGCCGTGTGGTTCGAGAACCGGCTGTTTGCCAGCATGGCCGCTGTCGGCATCGTCGCGCCCCAACTCATCCTTTGGTGCGGCGACTTTGCCGCCCACCTCATCGGCGTCAAGTTCACCGGCATGACGGATTACATGTTTGATGCCCACCGGTCGCTGTTTTTGCGCGGCCTTTCATTTTTCCACGGCTGGCTGCCGTTCCTGCTGCTGTTCCTGGTCGCCCGGCTTGGTTATGACCGCCGCGCCCTGTTCGCCTGGACCGGCACGGCCTGGACCGCCATGCTGTTCAGCTTCTTTTTCCTGCCGGGTCCCGGCGCCAAACTGTCCAACTCCTTGGCACCGGTGAATGTTGATTACGTCCACGGCTTCAGCGACACCGCGGCGCAGACGTGGATGCCCGGCTGGGCGTGGATGCTTTTCCTGCTGGTGGCGTTCCCCGCCCTGGTGGTCTTTCCCACTCATCTCCTGTTGCAAAAATTGTGGGGCAAACCTGCCGCGGATCACCAGCCTTAAGCCAGACTGCGGGCCATGGATTGCGCGGGCGGCAAAAGGTTTGTCTCTGCATTCTGCATTCTGCATTCTTCTGCTGACATGAAGAACGTCCCCGCCATCATTCTCATTGCCATCCTTTGGATCGCTTTTGGTGCCGCTCCGATCGCTTTTTCCTGTCCGCCGATGCCGACGGAGGCCTGGTTTAAAGCCCATCCCTACAGCCAATTCCTCGGCATGGATGTGCTGATCACCGCGCTTGCCGCCGTGGTGCTGCTTATCCTGAAGGCTGACTCCGGCAGTGACCGGGAGAAAGTGATACGCTATTGCGGCTTCGCCCTTTTGGCCGTCCTGTTGACGGACATCCACTATGACATGGTGGACCGTTTCCACATGAACTGGCAGATCGCCCAGTTCAATGACATCCTGATGCACCATTGCCTGCCGCCGGACCAATACCGTTTTCTCCCCCAAGGCACGCTGTGGTGGATGACGCTCATCACCGGGGATTTCCAATTCGCATACATGATTTTCCGTTTCTTTTTCACCTTCCTGCTGTGTCATGCCATCTATCGGCTCGCGCGGCTATATTTGCCCTCGGCACAAAGCGTGTTGATCGTTTTTATCTACGGCTGCTTCTACACCCTGTCCACCCGTTACTATTTCGGCAACCTGCTGGATCCCATGTCCCATCTGGTCATGCTCACAGCCCTGTACTATTGCCGGCAGCGCCGATTCTGTTCCTTCTTCTGGCTCTTTGTCCTCGGCGTATTCATCAAGGAAACCATGCTGCTGCTGGCCCCCTGCTATTACCTGATGAACCCCGAAAACGCCCGGCTGCGCGCACAGCAAAACCTGCAGCGGATGTTCCTGCTGGGTGCGGCCGGCATCGCGGTGTTCTTCGCCTGCCGGCTGCCGTTCCATTTCAATTTTAATTTTCAAAGCCTGAACCGCACCCCGGAATCCATGATCTATGCCAATCTGGGCATCGGCCATGCCAGGGTGGGCAGCCCGGTCTCCATCTACATGCGCTACGTGCATCCCATCCTCTTCCTGTTCATGTGGCTGCCGGTGATCGTGTGGGGACGCCGGCGCCTCCCCGTCTCGCTCTTCTGGACCAGCCTCTATCTTGCCGCCACGCTTTATATCACGAATACCCTGTTCGGCTGGAATTATGAATCCCGCAACTTCGTCCCGGGCTTGATCGTGCTCCTGATTGCCACACTGGCCGTGTTGGTGGATTGGGTGGCGGAAAAACCCATGCCCACGGCGCGATAGCCGTCCGGCTGCAAATTGTTTGTTTCTTCACGCCACATTCTGCATTCTACGTTTGTATGTATTCGCCGACATTGGATGAATTTTTGAAGTACGCGACGCAGGGAAACCTCATTCCCGTCACCCGCCGCATCCTGGCCGATCTGGAAACGCCGCTGTCCGCCTACCGCAAGATCAGCGGCGCGGGCGAATCCTTTCTGTTTGAATCCGTCGAGGGCGGCGAACATATCGGGCGCTACTCCTTCGTCGGCTGCAATCCCCGCGCGGTCATCCGGCAGGACGGCCGGCACGTGCAGGTCTTTGAGAACGGCCGCGTCATCGAAAGCGCCACCACCGGCGAGAATATCAAGGACGGCCTGGAGATGGTCGAGCGCATCATGAAGAAATACCGCGCTGTTGCCGTGCCCGGCCTGCCGCGCTTCACCGGCGGCGCCGTCGGCTTCATCGGCTATGAATTCATCCACGACGTCGAATCCGTCGTCCCGCGCCCGGCACAGGATGAACTCAAGACGCCCGTCATGTATTTCCTGGTGGCCGACCAGCTTTTGATTTTTGATCGCGTCCAGCAGACCATCACCATTTTGGTGAACGCCATTTTGGAAGACGCCGAAAACCCCACCGAGGCTTACGAGAACGCCACGGGCGAGATCGACCGGCTCGTCTCGCTGCTCGAACAGCCCAGCGAACATACCGCTGTCGGCGTGTCCAAGGATGTTCCCGCCGTCGAATTTGTCTCGAACCAGACGCAGGAGAAATTTTACGCGAACGTCGCCGCGTCCAAAAAATTCATCACCGCGGGTGACATTATCCAAGTAGTCGGCTCGCAACGTTTCTCCGCACCGGTCACCGCCTCGCCGCTGGACATCTATCGCGCCGTCCGCAACATCAACCCCTCCCCTTACCTGTTCCTGCTCGAACTGGATGGCTTCGCGCTCGTGGGCGCTTCGCCCGAGATCCATGTGCGTTGCGAAGAGGGCAGGGTGGAGATCCGTCCCATCGCCGGCACCCGTCCGCGCGGCAAAACCGAGGCGGAAGATGCCGCGCTCGAAAAGGAACTGCTCGCCGACCCCAAGGAACGCGCCGAACACGTCATGCTCGTGGACCTCGCGCGCAACGACATCGGCCGCGTGTGCGATTTCGGCAGTGTGCAGGTGAAGGACCTCATGTTCGTGGAACGTTACAGCCACGTCATGCACATCGTCTCGCAGGTCGAGGGCAAGCTTTCCGCCGGCAAGACCAATTACGACCTCATGCGCGCCACCTTCCCCGCCGGCACCGTCAGCGGCGCGCCGAAGATCCGCGCCATGCAGATCATCTCCGAACTGGAGCAAACCACGCGCGGCACCTACGCGGGCTGCGTCGGTTATTTTTCCTTCAACGGCAACACCGACACGTGCATCACCATCCGCACCGCGCTCATCAAGGACGGCAAGGCCTACGTGCAGGCCGGCGGCGGCTGGGTGAATGACTCCACGCCTGACGGCGAATATCAGGAGACCATCAACAAGTCCATGGCCATGCGGAAGGCCATTGCGATGGCCGAGGGCTTTGCGGCGGGGAAATGAGTCATCAATAACTCATCCGGTCCAGTTTCACCTTGCCGCGGAATATCCAATAGATGCACACCGTGTAGGCGATCACCACCGGCACGCCGATGCCCGCGATCACCAACATGATACCCAATGTTTTGTGCGATGATGCCGCGTTGTAGATGTCCAGGCTGTTTTCCGGATTCGGCAGGCTATAGACCAGGTTCGGAAAGATGTTCAGCGCGAACAGGGCCATCAGCGTCAGAATCGTTGCGCATGAGGACAGGAATGCCCGGCCGTCATTGCCCTTGTGAAATTCGCGCGGGATGTTGGCAATGGAAAGCATGTTGACCAGCGCCACGCTGAAGAGCCACGGATGTTCCCGCACCCGCGCCGCCATGTGCGGCACATACAACAGCGTCGCCATCGTCAGCGTCACCGCGCAAATCACGAAAAAGATGATGCTCCGCATGGCCCACAACCGCAGTTTGTCGTGCAGCTTGCCTTCGGTTTTCATCACGCCATAGATCGCGCCGTGCATCATAAAGAGCGCCACCGTCGTTACTCCCACCAGCAGCGGATACGGTTTCAGCAAGCCAAAGAACGTCCCGGCGAATTCTCCGTGCGCATCGATCGGCACGCCCCAGGCGATGTTTCCCAGCGCCACGCCGATGAGCAGACTCGACAGGATGCTGCCCGCCGAAAAACTCAAATCCCACATCCGTCGCCACCATAATTCCGGACGCTTGCTGCGAAATTCGATCGCCACCGCGCGGAAGATGAGCGATGCCAGCAACAGGTACAGCGCGAGATAAAAGCCGGAGAAGATCGTCGCATACACGTTCGGAAACGCCGCAAACAGCGCGCCGCCGCCCGTGACCAGCCAGACTTCGTTGCCGTCCCATACCGGCCCGATGGCGTTCAGCATCACCCGCCGTTCTTGGTCGTCCTTCGTGAACAGGTGCAGCGCGCCGATGCCGAGGTCGAAGCCGTCCAGCATCGCGTACCCGGCAAACAGCACGCCCACGAGAACGAACCAAACGGTGTTGAGATCAAGGTTCATGGCAAAATCATTTGTGCTCCGGCAACGCCAGTTTGCCGGACGGAATCAGATCGTCATCGTGCGGCCCGTGCTGGATCTTGTCGTTGAGCAGGTAGATGAACACGGAGAACAACAGAAAATAGATGAAGGTGAACAGGACCAGCGAGGTCAGCACCACGTTCGCCTTCACCACGGCGGACAAACCCTCCGGCGTGCGCATCACGCCATAGACGATCCACGGTTGCCGCCCCACTTCGGCGGCGAACCAGCCCAGTTGGTTGGCGAGTTGCGGTCCCAGTACCGAGAAGACCAGCATCCACAGAAGCCAACGCCGTTCGTGCAGCTTGTCTTTGCGGAAATACAGAAAGCCCAGCGCGGAAATGCCCATCAGCGCAAAGCCGATGGCCACCATGCCGTGAAAAAATAAAAAACATGCCGTCACCGGCGGCCGGTCCTCCGGCTTGAATTCATTCAGCCCCGTGACCGGTTTGTGAAAATCATTGTTCGCCAGAAAGCTCAGGACGTATGGCATTTCGAGCCCGACCGTCCGCTGGTTTTTCTCATCCACCCAGCCCACCAGCACGAGCGGCGCATTGGAGGTGGTATTGTACAGGCCCTCGAACGCAGCGAGCTTGGCCGGCTGATTTTTGGCCACGCCCTGGGCGCTGATGTGGCCGGTCAAGCCTTGCAGCAACGAGGCCGCCAGCGCCATGCTCAGACCGAGTTTTAGCGACGCCCGCGCGAACTCCACGTGTTTGTGCTTCAGCAGATACCACGCGCTCACGCTCACCACCAAAAACGCCCCCGCCGACCACGCGCCGCAAATCGTGTGCGCCAAGCGCTCAACCATCGATGGATTGAAAATCACCCGCCAGAAATCCGTCACCTCCGCGCGCGCATGCATGCCTTCGCCGACGATGTGATAACCGACGGGTGTCTGCATCCACGAATTCGCCACTACGATCCACACGGCGCTGAAATGCGCCCCCAAAGCCACCATGCAGGTGGCGAAAAAGTGCATCTTGCGCCCCACTTTGTCCCATCCGAACAACAGCACCGCCAGAAAGCCCGACTCCAGGAAGAACGCAAAAATCCCTTCCGCCGCCAGAGCACTGCCAAAAACATCCCCGACGAAGCGCGAATACGTCGCCCAGTTCGTGCCGAACTCAAACTCCATCACGATGCCCGTCGCCACACCGATGGCGAACGTCAGCGCGAACACCTTGGTCCAGAACCGCGCCATCTGGTGGTAGACGGGTTTCCCGGTCCGCAGCCACGCCGCCTCCATCAGCACTAGCATCACGCCCAGCCCGATGCTGAGCGGCGGATAGATGTAGTGGAACGCGATGGTCGCGCCGAACTGGATCCGGGATAGCGTCAGGACATCCATAAATATTAGCCACCCCTAGATTTAACCAAAACTGGCGGAAACCAACTCTAATTTGTGCTTTGGGAGCAGATATAGGCGGGGCTTACATTTTGATTATAAAATCTTATTTATATTCGCATTAACATAAGAATAAAATCCACAAGGCAATGACCCCAGCCCCAGGATCGCCTTTAAAACAACATTTCCTTGCACCTACGGGCCGTTCCAGAAGACTGTTGCGGATGGATTCAAGCAACCCGGCCAAAACGACCGCTGCCGCGAAAGACGCCCAGTGCGAACGCTGCGGCAGCTTTGACGCGTTGGAGTTTGCCGGCCAGTTCTTGTGCGCCGACTGCATCGCCCTCGCCGGCTGCGGCTGTGCGGGGCATGGGGAGCAGGCGGATGAGCAGGCAGGGACAGCACCCTGCGTGACTGACTGCCAAGCCTCCCCATCGCCGAGCGCAGGGTCAGGCGGCGGAAGGTCTTGAGTGTTCATGGATGGTTCCTTCGTCGCAGCCCTAGGATGATTTTCACGCTGCTGGGGGGTGACGGGAATGTCTGGCCCGAAACCCATCAAACCCAGGCCGAAGGCAGCGCCAAACAAACATCCGCGGCAACGAAACCAAACAAGGCAAATGGCCGTCGAATACTTTGTAGGGCTGCACCTTGCAAAACAATCAGGCAAAGCCTGACTGCCGTTTTAGGCGGTTTGGCGGCAGGGTTGCTTTACAAGGCAACAGCACGGTTGCAACCGGCAATGAAGCAGGCAAAACAGTACTCATATAACCCGCCGGTTGCGCGCTTGCGCCGTAGAAAAAAACAACAAATGAAAACGAACAAAAACATCCGCAATGCGGGTTTCACGCTGGTTGAAATCATGATCGTCGTGGCCATCATCGGCCTGTTGGCGGCGATCGCGATCCCGAACTTCGTGAAGGCCCGTGCGACCTCGCAGGCCAACGCTTGCATCAACAACCTCCGCCAGATTGACGCGGCGGCCAACCAGTTCGCGCTGGAAAAGGGCAAGACCACCGGTTCTGCGATCACGCTGACCACGGACCTCACGCCCTATATCAAGCTGAACTCGGCGAACCTCATCCCGCCCTGCCCGGCTGGTGGTACCTACACCGAGGCCGCGGTCGGCACGGCCCCGACCTGCTCGCTCGGCACCACGGTTGATCCGCAGCACGTTCTTCCGTGATATATGGGGACGGTGGATTAGGACAGTGTTCAATAACGAGACGCTGCGATGTCAAACATCGCAGCGTTTTTGTTCAGACGGAAGAAGGCAATGGAATCTGGCCAGAGCCTCCTTACGTCGGCTGCCACAAGTTAAGGGGCCCTGGCACGTCGGCGGAGAAGCCGGGAAAAGGCGACCATCCGGCTGAATAAGTTTCATTTGCGCGGGCGGGCGCTTTTGTTAAGTTACTTTCAGCTTGGGAATTTTATGCGGCACTGGCGTCTCATCGCAATTGTCAGCGTGCTTCTCGGCGTGACGGTTCACGCCGGACAGGTGGGGCTTATCAAAATTGACGGCGCCATCGGCCCGGCCACGGCCAGCTACATCGCCCGCGCCCTCGACACCGCCGCCGATCAAAATGACGAATGCCTCGTCATCCAGCTCGACACCCCGGGCGGCCTCTTGGAATCCACCAAGCAGATCGTCCAAAGCATTTACACATCAAAAATCCCCGTGATCGTCTATGTGACGCCTTCCGGCGCGAGCGCGGGCAGCGCGGGCGTGTTCATCACCATGGCGGCGGATGTGGCCGTGATGGCGCCACACACCAGCATCGGCGCGGCCCACCCCGTCGAGATCGGCTCCGGCGGCAACGTGGAGAAGACCGATGATGTCATGAAACTAAAGCTGGAGAACTACACCTCCAGCTTCGTGGAATCCATCGC
The DNA here is from genome assembly GCA_035482455.1 of Candidatus Acidiferrales bacterium. GTDB lineage: Bacteria > Verrucomicrobiota > Verrucomicrobiia > Limisphaerales > UBA11358 > UBA11358. The sequence goes on from DATHQS010000032.1 coordinate 9,104, forward strand.
CGACAAGCGCCATCGCAACGTCGAATGGGCCAGGTCCGCCGTTCTGAAAAGCGAGGCCACCACCGCCGAGAAGGCCCTCGACCTCGGCGTCATCGACCTCATCGCCGACGACATGCCCGATTTGTTGAAACAGCTCGACGGTTGGAAGACCGACCACAAAACCCTGCAGACCGCAGGCGCCAGCGTGGTCGAGATCCCCATGCGCGCGTGGGAACATTTCTCGCAGATCTTTTTGCGGCCGGAGGTGATGTTCATCCTCATGCTGATGGTCATCTACGGCTTCATCGGCGAACTGAGCAGCCCGGGCGCGATCTTGCCGGGTGTGGTCGGCGCGGTGGCGTTGATCCTGGTGCTGTACATGTCGGCGACGTTGCCGGTGAATGTCGCCGGCCTGGCGCTCATCGGCCTGGCGGTGGTGCTGTTCGTCATCGACATCTTTGCGTCCACGCATGGCATTTTGACGGCGGGCGGCATCGTGGCGTTCTTCATCGGGGCGCTGATGCTGTTCAGCCAGGCCGGGCCGGGCTACCACCTGTCGTTGAGTTGGATCATCCCGGGAACGCTCGTGACAGCGGCGTTTTTCATCTTCATCGTGGGCGCGGGCGTTCGCGCACAGTTCAAACCTGCCAGCACCGGAAGCGAGGCGATGATCGGCAAGATGGTGAACGCGCTGTCGCCGATCGATGCCACGACCGGCAAGGTGTTCGTTGAAGGCGAAACATGGAACGCCGTCAGCACCACACCAGTCGCCGCCGGCCAGGCCGTCGAGATCACCGGCATCACGGGGCTCACTCTGCAGGTAAAACCAAAACAACAATAACGGAAATATTATGGATTCAATCATCAACTTGGTCTTCCACAACGGACCGGTCACCACCGTCCTCGTCGTCGTTGTCATCATCGCCTTCTTTGTGTTGCCGCAGGCCATCCGCATCTTGCGCGAATACGAGCGCGGCGTGATTTTCCGCCTCGGCAAACTGCAGGGTGCCAAGGGGCCGGGGATCATTTTTCTGTTCCCCATCGTCGACAAGATGGTGAAGATGGATTTGCGCGTGGTGACCATCGACGTGCCCAAGCAGGAGATCAAGACCAAGGACAACGTGCCGGCCACGGTGGATGCGGTGATTTATTTCCGCGTGGTGGACCCGAACGCCGCCGTGGTGAAGGTGGAGAATTTCTGGAAGGCCACGTCGCTCATCGCCCAGACCACGCTGCGCAGCGTGCTCGGCCAGTCCGCGCTCGATGAACTGCTCTCGCAGCGCGATGTCATCAACCAAAAATTGCAGGAGATCATCGACAAGCAGACCGAGCCGTGGGGCATCAAGGTGACCAGCGTGGAGATCAAGGAAGTGTCGCTGCCCGACAGCATGAAACGCGCGATGGCCAAGCAGGCCGAGGCCGAACGTGAACGCCGCGCGAAGGTGGTGAACGCGCAGGGTGAATTTGAAGCCGCCGAAAAGATGGTGCAGGCCGCGGCGTTGATCGCCAAGGAGCCCATCGCCCTGCAACTGCGCTACCTCCAGACCATGCGCGAAATGGCCAGCGAACATAACACCACGACCTTCCTGCCGCTGCCGATCGACCTGTTCAGCGCGTTTTTGAAGAAGTGATGGCGGTCGGCGTTTCACGATGCTCCTTCTGAACCTCGCCATCCTGGCCGTCATCGGCGCCATCGTCTGGTGGCTCACGGGCTATGACAAGACCGTCAGCGGCGAGAGCAAGCGCGGCATGTACGAGGCCCGCGCCCTGCGCTGCCTGCTGGTTTTATTCGCCGTGGCGGTGATGCTCTGGGTCTCCGAAGGCGGAGGCGGTTACGCTGGCGGGGTGCTGCTGCTGATCTTCCCGGTGTGCATCGCGCTGTTGTTGCGCAGCTGCTTGTCCGAGATATTCACCCACGGATTTCTCCGGATGGCCGATCCCTCGCTGTACGATGACCGGGAGCTGGACCTGAAAAAGACCCGGCGCTATCAGGACACCATCGCGCACATGATCCACCACGGTCACCGGGACGCGGCCATCAAGCTGTGCGAGGACCTGAAAAAATCCGGCGAGGTGAACCGCGCCACCCTTGAGGCGGCCCTGGAATTTCTCGGCGTAAAACAGGACACCGGCCCCACGGTGAAGCCGTTGAACGAGGCCGCCCGGCTGCGGGCGACCGGGCATTTCACCGATGCGGAAAAGAAGCTCCAAGCCCTGCTCATGAAAAATCCCGACGACGCCGACGCCGCGATGCTTCTGATGCGGCTCTACGCCCAGGACCTCCGCCAGCCGGCCAAGGCGATGGAAGTTTTGCTGGCGCTGGAGAAACAGCCGCGCGTCGCCGTGGCGCACATCGATTTCGCGCGCCGCTCCATCGATGAATGGAGCCGGCCCGTGACACCGCCGCCGTCCAAGGCCGCCGAACCGGCACCGCCGCAATCGCTGGACGACTTGCTGGCGCAGGGCTTCTTCGGGTCCGCCATCGAGGTGCTGGAGCAGAAGCTCCGCGAGCAGCCGGGCGATTTTGACCTGCTCCTCCGGCTGGCGACGATCCAGGCCGTGAATTGCGCCAACCTGCCCCGCGCGGAAAAGCTGGTCCGGCAGATCGAGGCGGACCCCCGGTTCACCCCGGAACAGGCCGCCGCCGCCCGGGCCAAATTAAAAGAGTGGCACGAAGCGCGTTTGCAGCGTAAATAACTGGCAGCAATTATGCCTCTTTACGAATACGAAGTGACCAGCGAGGGCGGCTGCAAGATCTGCGGCGGCTCGTTCACCCTGAACCGCCCGATTTCCGCCGCGCCCTTGGAAAAGTGCCCGGCCTGCAAAAAGCCCGTGCGCAAAATCATCTCCAGCTTCAGCACCCCCCAGAAGCTCAAGCCGTTATCGGTCACGGACGCCAAAAAGGCGGGTTTTCAGGTCTACAAGAAGCTTGGCAAGGGCGAATACGAGCGCCAATGACCACCGGCCGGCGCCCGGATGGAACCGCCAACTAATTTTGAATTGAATTTTGACGCGAGTTGTCAAATGGTCTAGCGTGATACCCTGAAATGGATTGTTGCCGCCCTCATTTGAAACCTTGGTTCTGTGCCCTGCTTTTGGCGGTGGCGTGGCCCGCGGCGGCGCAGCAGTCCGTCATCTTTTCCAAGCCTGGCGACCTGCCCACGGACAAGGCCAATGATTTCATGAACAGTGAGCACAAGGGTGCCGGTGCGGTTAACGGGCCGTCGCCGATGGTGAGCGCCAAGCCCCGGGCGGATTTTGACATCCTGCCGGGCGCCCAGCCGCTCCGCATGCCATCGCCTGCTGAAATCCTGCAATGGCAGAAGGCGATGGATGAGAAGAAAAATTGGACGCTGTTGACCCCGTACCAGATCCTCAACATTCCCACCAAGGAACAGATCATGGGGTTGCCCGACCCGAATCATGAGGAAAATCTCTCCACGGAGGAAAAATACATCCGGCGGCAGGAACGGGAACGGAATGCGTCCGCCACCAATGCCATGCGCCGCCCGGACGGTTTTTCGTCAGCGGATGACAATCCGTTCGAATCCAAAAATGACCGGCAGCAACGGCAGAACCGCCCTGACGAAACGCAGTCCACGGTCCGTCTTGGCCCCGGCTCATCGCCGTTGGCGCCGATAATGGATGGCGGACGAAATCCCGATTCGATCTGGCACAGCGCTTTCAGGGTCATACCGGAGGCGCCCAAACCTGATCCGGAACAGGTGGCTGCGATGGAACGTTTCAAAGCGATGATGGAACCGCCAGCCGCCGTGAAGCCTGCCTCCCTTTCTGGCTTTTCCACCCCGGCAACCCCGGTGGTTGACCATAACCTGCAACCCATGCCCGATTACAACCCTGCCGGCCGCACCTTCGTCCCGGTGCAAAACAATGCCGTCCGTCCCACGGGCCTCAATCCTTTGCCCACCGTCACCGGGCAACGGCCGCTGGACGCGGCGCCCAAGCCGAAACCGCT
>DATHQS010000033.1:0-21902 GCA_035482455.1 Candidatus Acidiferrales bacterium
CATGTCGAAACCGATGCCGTTGTCGCGGATGAAAAATGTGACCTCGCTTTCCGAATCTGTCGCCCCGATTTCGATCCTGGCCCGCTTGCATTTGCGAGTGTACTTCAGCGCGTTGGAAAGCAGGTTGATGATGACCTGACGGAGCATGATCGGATCGCCCCGCACCTCCGGCAATTTCGCGATCTGCCAGTCAATGTCCCGGCCATCGCAGTCACGCCGCAGTTCACGCCGCGCCTCTTCAACGAGGATGGACAAACGCACGCGTTCCTGGCGCATTTCCGCCCGCCCCATGCGTGAAAAGGCCAGCAGCGCATCAATTAACTCACCAAGGTTTTTTGCCGAGTCGGCCACCGTCTGGAGATGTTCACGCGCCTGCGCGTCCAGTTTATCAGCCGCCTCACTTTGCAAGATTTCGACATAGCCGGCGATGTGGCGCAGTGGTGCGCGCAAATCATGCGAGATGGAATAGCTGAACGCTTCCAGCTCGTTATTGGCCGCCTCCAGCTGTGCCGTCCGGGCGCGGACGCGCTGTTCGAGCTGCTCATTAAGCTGGTGGATTTTTTCCTCGGCCTTCTTTTGCTTGGTGACGTCATGGGCGATTTTTGAAAAGCCCCGGAGTTTTCCATCTTCATCGTGCAGGGCGGTGATGATGCCCTGCGACCAGAAACACGAGCCATCCTTGCGTACGCGCCAGCCTTCGTTCAACGCCCGGCCTTCGTTTTCAGCGCGCTTCAATGCCTCTTGCGGCACGTTGCGCCTCACATCTTCAGGCGTAAAAAAAGTGGAAAGATGCTTTCCGATGATTTCCTCCGCCCGGTAACCTTCAACCTGCTCAGCTCCGGTGTTCCAGGTCACGATTTTGCCCTCCGGGTCAAGCATGTAAATCGCGTAGTCCTTCACATTCTCAACCAGCAGCCGCAGGCGTTCTTCGCTTTGCCGTAAGAATGTCTCGGCCTGCTTGCGTTCAGTGATGTCACGGATAAGCGCGGTGCAACGTGGTGGATCTTCGGTCAAAATGCGGCTGATGCCGATCTCTGCACGGAACTCGCTGCCGTCCTTGCGCTTCAAGGTCAATTCGATGGGCCGGCCGATCAGGCTGCCGACTCCCGTCATCAGGTAATGGGTCAGGCCGTCGTGATAAACCTCCCACATTGCCGGCGGGATGATCAACTGGTCCATCAACTGCCCCACGGCTTCAGCACGTTTGTAACCGAATATTTTCTGCGCCGCCGGGTTCCATTCTTGGATCTTGCCTTCGTGGTCAACTGAGATGATGGCATCAAGCGCGGTTTCTAGGATGAGCGCTTTCATGTCCTCGCTCCGGTGCAGTTTCTCCAGGTTTTTCTTCCGCTCGCTGATGTCATGGGCGATTACTTGGACGGCGGGCTTGCCGAGGTAAACGGTAGGCGCCGAGGACAGTTCTACATCAACGGGGACTCCATCCACCCGCAACAACTGTTGCTCCAGGAATGGCGTGAACGGCTGGCCGCTCCGCAATCGCCGGACGCGGCTGACGATCACGTCCCATGGATCGGGCCGGAAAAACTTCTCCGCACTTTGGCCGGTCAGGTCCGCCTCATTTTCAACCCCAAGCAATTTGGTGGCCGCCGGATTGGCAAAGGCGATTTCATCATTTGCGTGGATCACCAGTATCGCCTCGGGCGAGCGTTCCACCAGCCGGCGGTAACGCTCCTCGCTTTTTTGCAATGCCTCCTCGGTGCGTTTTCGTTCGGTGATGTTGCGGACAATGATTTGGATCGCCTGCCGGTTCTGGTATGTGAGCGGTGTGGCGGCCACCTCCACTTCCACCAGCGAGCCGTCCTGCCGGACAAACTTTTCTTCAAAGAAAGGAAAAGTGGCGCCGGCCTGGTTCAGGCTTTGGATGTTCCCCTTTTCGATTTTTCTCCAAAAAAAAGTTGTGCCGTTTTCGAGCAGCTGGTTGAATCGCTTGTCCAGCTCCGGCCAGGAATCCGGATGGACAATTTCCTTTACGGGCCGGCCGGTGATTTGCTCCACATTTTCAACGCCCAGCAAACGGCCGGCGGACAGGTTGGCAAAGACGATCTGACCATCGCATTGAACAAAGAAGGCGTCCGGGCAAAATTCGATCAGCCGGCGATAACGCTGTTCGCTTTCGCGTAACTGTTCCGCTTTTTGCTTCAGCACCGCCCTTTCCTCCGCCTCCCGCAAGGCCCGTTCCACCGCCGGTGCCAGCTTGGAAAGGTCCTTCTTCAGAACGTAATCGGTCGCGCCGTTTTCGAAGGTTGAGATCGTCATCTCCTCGCCCAACCCGCTGGTGACAAAAATGAACGGCACCTCCGGACATCGGCTTTTGGCGATGGCCAGCGCCGTGAATCCGTCGAAGGAAGGCAGCCCGTGATCGGACAAGATCACATCCGGGGGGTGATGCTCCAGTTCATGCATGAACGCCGCCTTGGTATCCACGCGTTTGGAGCGGAAACGCAGCCCGCCGAGTCGCAGCGCATGGTTGAGCATCACGACATCCGCAGGAACATCTTCCACACACAGGATGCGAATTTCATTTTTCATCGACGCTTCGTCGGCCTCGGATTCTATAAAATCGGGTTTCACGCACCTTCATGTTAATGTGCCTCTCATCTTGGCTGAAAGTGGGTAAACACCCCAAAATGGCGCATCCTTTCACCGCCCCCCGGCTTCCTCTCCCCTAGAATGGACGGGCAGCGAGAACGCCCATGGGGAGAGAAATCCGCGCCTTGCACCCATGAACCCGGACGCTTCCTTTCCCGCTCCGGATAAAAAATCTCACCTTGATTAACCTTGATTGACCCCAATTCAGCCTCACTCCCCTCCATCCGCGCACCCACCACCGGGAGCGCTGGCCTCTGGCCGGCGAGTTCGGAGCGCCGGGCACCGTCTCGGCGGGATACGGGCGGGCAACCCGCTAACTTTTCTGACATCTCCTCATTTTTTAAATTTATTTCACCTTGATTCACCTTGATTGGCTCTAATTCAGCCTCCTTCTCCTCCGTTTCCGCCACCTTCCGCTCCTGCAACAGCTGGAACGCCGTGGCCAACGCCTCCTGCACCTCCGGCCATTGTTTCGCCGCCACCAAAAACGCTGTCATCACCCGCCGGACGTCCGACTGCTGCCCATCCTCAAACCGTTCCTTCGCGAACTCCAACTTCTCCAGTTCCAATTCCAACCGTTGCCCACGATGTTCCCCCCGCTGCAACTTCAGCACATCCTGCAGGATTATCCGCATCTGGCGCCACCGCCGCTCCGCCGGCACCGGTGACTGCTGCCACTCACGGACCGCCGCCAGGTAGCGCACCGCCACTATTTTGGATAGTTGCTCCGGCGTCACCACTGCCGCCCCGACTGGTTGCTGGGTGAATGCCTGCACCTCTCGCTCCATCCGCCACTCCCGAAACCCGCCCTGTTTCCAGTTGGTCAGGTTCTGCTCATTGATGGCCGCGCCGCCAAGCTCCGCCACCAGCAGCGCCTGCACCGCCGGCAGTTCATTGAGCCACGCCACGAGCCGCTTGCCCGGCTCCCCGTCGTCCAGTCGTTCGTTCACCTGCTCGCGGATTTCCCGCGGCAGCCGGCTGATTTTTCCAGTAGCCATGACCTCACTCTCTCACAGGGGGTTGGACAAAGGCTGTCCAACCTAAAAAATCTTCCCAACTGCTGAAACGGACCGAAACACGTCACCGGATGACCGCCCACTGGCTCCATCGGGACGAAAGTTGGGGGCAGGGTCAGGGTGCGCCCACCCCCAAATCATGCCGAATTCACCAAAGGCACACGCCGCCCGCAAAACCGCGCGGACCTGGTTGCTTTATGCAACCAAGCCCGCTATAACCCGCCAGCCTCCACCAGAATCGTCACCGTCGCTGAATTCGGTGAGCCGACAATGTAACCCGGGTTTGGCGAAAGCGTCAGCACCACCGTTTGCAATACCGTCAACAGGCCCTCCGGCTTGACCACCACATTCGCGGTGGTCGCACCGGCTGGAATCACCGCCGTACCGCTCAGCGTCTGATAATCCACTCCATTATGTGCCGAGCCGCCCAGTGAATAGTTAACCGTCAATGTCGAACTCGTGTTGCCGGTTCGCGTGATCGTGAACGCGCCAGGGGCAAGAATCGATGCGAGGGACTGCGACGCAACAACGGTCACCGTGGGCGGCGGAGTTGCTGCATTCGTGACCGTGATTGTCCGGCTCGCGCTGCTCGTCTGCCAGTTGCTGCCGGTCGCCGTTAACGTCGCGGTGAAACTTCCCGCATTGCTGTAAGTATGGCTTGGGTTCTGTACCGAACTTGTCGCGCCATCACCAAAGTTCCAACTCCAAGCCGTCACCGGCCCCGTGGACTGGTCGGTGAACTGGACCGTCAGTGGTGCCTGACCTGAACTCGGATTTGCTGAGAAGCTTGCATTTACAGGTGTAACCGTAGCATTTGTCACCGTAATCGTATGGCTCGCGCTGCTCGCCTGTCCGCTGCTGCCGGTCACCGTGAGCATAGCCGTAAAACTTCCGGCGCTATTGTAGGTGTGGTTCGGGTTCTGCACCGAACTCGTCGCGCCATCACCAAAGTTCCAACTCCAGCCCGTCACCGGCCCCGTGGACTGGTCGGTGAACTGGACCGCCAGTGGCGCCTGACCCGAACTTGGATTTGCCGAAAAGCTTGCATTGACTGGCGATACTGAAACATTTGTCACCGTGATCGTGTGGCTCGCGCTGCTCGTCTGCCCGGCGCTCCCATTTACCGTAAGCGTCGCTGTAAAACTTCCAGCGCTGTTATAGGTATGGCTCGGGTTCTGCACCGAACTCGTCACACCATCCCCGAAGTTCCAACTCCAGCTTGCCACCGGTCCCGTGGACTGGTCGGTGAACTGAACCGCCAGCGGTGCCTGACCTGAACTTGGATTGGCCGAGAAGCTTGCGTTTACAGGTGTAACCGTAACATTTGTCACCGTGATCGTGTGATTCGCGCTGCTCGTTTGTCCGCTGCTGCCGGTCACTGTCAAGGTCGCGGTGAAACTCCCGGCGGAACTGTACGTATGCGACGGGCTTTGTACCGAACTCGCTGAACCATCGCCAAAGCTCCAGCTCCAGTTCGTTACCGGACCGGTGGACTGGTCGGTGAACTGGACTGCCAGCGGCGCCTGCCCTGAACTCGGATTTGCCGAGAAACCGGCGGTCACTGGCGTGGCAGTTGCATTTGTGGCCGTGATGACCGAATTTTTACTGCTGGTCTGCCCGGTGCCGTTGGCAACGGTCAGCGTGACGGTAAAGTTTCCGGCGGAATTAAACGTGTGTGCCGGGTTCTGCGTCGTGCTGGTTGAGCCATCGCCAAAATTCCAGTTCCATGAAACCGGACCACCTGTGGAGCTGTCGGTGAATTGCACGGCCAGGGGCGCCTGGCCAGACGTCGGGTTTGCGGAAAAATTGGCAGTCAACGTCGGCGGTGGCGGAGAAGTCGAATTGAGCGCTTTTGCCAGGTCCAGCCTCCCGCCACTGATGGTGTTCGTCGCCAGGCCCGGCAATTGGTCAACCCCATTCAATATCCGCTCGATGATCTGACGGTGCGCATCGTTCGGATAATATGCCCGCAACAACGCCATGGCACCGGAAACCGTGGCGGCGGCCATGGAAGTGCCGTCGTCATATTCATAATCGCTGTCCGATCCGTTCCAGCAGGAATAAATCGGCGTGCCGGGCGCGGCCAGATCGACATTCGTCACCCCGTAATCGGAAAAACTCGCGAGCTGGTCGTTGCGATCCGTCGCCGCAACGGCAACGACGTTGTCCAAGTCACGATAATCAGCCGGGTAAAATCCTGTCGTATCATTGTTCAGGGCCGAGTTCCCCGCCGCGGCGACAAATATGATGTCCGCATCACGCAAACTGGCGACGGCATCGTGCAACGCCTGTGAGGTGAATGCCGGTGAACCCCAGCTCGCATTGACGACCTTTGCGCCATGCGCCCGCGCATAGTCCAGGCAGAGGATTGCGTCGGAAATCGTGCCATTCCCCGATGAGTCCAGAAATTTGCACGCCATGATCTGGACCTTCCAACATACACCGACCACGCCGACCCCGTTGTTGCCCACCGCGCCAATGGTGCCGCTGACATGCGAGCCATGGCCATAGTCATCATTTGGATCATTGCTGCCCGCGACAGTGTTTGTACCGTGGCTGCCGTCCGCAGGATTCACCCACATGTTGGCCGCCAAATCCTCGTGGGTATAACGCACCCCGGTATCGACGACGGCTACGATGACATTGCTTGCGCTGGTGATGGTATCCCAGGCAGCTGGCGCATGGATGTCCGCACCTGGCGTACCGCCGTTCTGCCCGGTGTTGTTAAGGTTCCACAGGTTGCCCTGCACATAATAAAAATCGTTCGGGCTGTTTAACGCCTGGACGGTGAAATCATGTTCGGCGTATTCGACCAGGCCGCTCGCCTGATATGTGGCGATCAAGGCGCTGGCGGTCACATTCCCCGGCACCTTGATGATCTGCAGGTTCCCAATCTTTGAAAACGTGTTAAGCACCGACACGCCAAGCGATAAATTCAACCCCGCCAGACTCACACCCGGCTTCGGTTTCACCAGAATCTTGGCGGGGTTGTAAGATTCCCCCAGCAACCCCAGTGGCGCGCCGAGCACCAGCTGCCGGGTCCGGTAAAATCGCCTCGGAAATTTACCCGTCTGCGGATCGTTAAAATTTACCCGGCCAGCCGCACTGACTTGATTGGTGGCGATGGCCGTCCAGTGTTGCAGGTCCGAACTCGCCTCAATGATGCAAACGCTGTTTGTCGGACCACGCAACTGGAGTTGATACGGCCCTGCATAATCATCGCGGCTCGACAAGAGGACTGCCGCCAGCGTCAGTGCCGCCAGCGAACGACGGGCATGTGCGTAAAGTTTTTTGTTCATAATAAAATTTTGGTCCGGTTAAAGGTTTCGGCGTTGGGCGGCATGAAAGTTATTTGATCGCCGGCAGAATACCGCCGGCTGCCAGGTTCAAATGCAACAGCGGCAAAGGCGTTGGAATTGGCGCAGGCAAGGTGCCGAGAGCCTTCGCCAAATCCAGACGCCCGCCGCTCTTGCATTTGCCGGTCAGGGACGGCAACGGATCGGTTCCGTTTAAGATCTGCTGGATGATCTGCTGGTGATTTTCGTTTGGAAAATGCGCCCGCAATAGCGCGCATGCGCCGGTGACGTGGGCGCATGCCATTGAAGTACCGCTGTCATATTCGTAATCGCTGTCCGAACCGTTCCAGCAGGAGTAAATCGGCGTACCCGGCGCCGCCAAAGACACGTTCGTTGCGCCGTAGTCCGACCAGGACGGCAGCAGGTCGTTATGGTCGGTGGCGGCAACGGAAACAACGTTGTCGAGGTCGGAATAACTCGCCGGGTAAAGTGGCGTCACATCGTTGTTCACGCCGGAATTTCCCGCGGCCGCGACAAAGATGATGTCCGCATCACGGGCGCTGGCGATGGAATCGTGCAAGGCCTGCGATGCGAACGTGAAGCTGCCCCAGCTGGCATTGATGACCTTCGCTCCATGCGCGCGCGCGTAGTCGATGCACTCGATGGCGCCTGAAATTGTGCCATTGCCTGTCGAATCCAAAAATTTGCAGGCCATGATTTTTGCGCTCCAGCACACGCCGACCACGCCGACGCCGTTGTCGCCCACCGCGCCGATGATGCCTGCGACATGCGAGCCATGCCCGTAGTCATCCCATGGATTGCTATCACCGGCGACCACATTGATGCCATGCGTGCCATCCGTGTCCGCCCACATGTTCGCACCCAGATCCTCATGCGTATAACGCACACCGGTATCTACGACCGCGACGACGACGCTGCTGGCATTGGTGGCAAAGGTCCACGCCACGGACGCATGGATGTCTGCGCCCGGTGTGCCGCCATTCTGCCCGGTATTCTTGAAATTCCAAAGATTGCCCTGTTGATAGTAAAAATCGTTTGGATCATTCAGCGCCTGGACGGCAAAATCATGCTCGGCGTACTGCACCAGGCCGCTCTGCTGATAGATATTGATCAGAGCGTCAGCGGTACCACCCATGGGGACTTGGATGATCTGCAAACCACCAATCGCCGGAAATGCGTCCAGCACCTGTACTCCAAGCAACTTGTTCAACGCGGATAAATCCGCACCGGTCTTGGGCTTCACAAGAATCCGGTCCGGGTTGAAATCAGGACTGCCTTGCGCCAACGCGTTGAACCTGCCCAAAACGCCGAGGGAAGCGACAGTTACCGCCACGCACAACAGCTTTGAAAATAACCGCGTCGCTGTACGCGCGGATCGCAGAGGCCAGCATGTTCTCATAAATTTGCCTTTCATTCCGTGGTTTTACCTATGCCAGAATAAGTCGTCCGGTCTTTTTGTGTAGATGGGTTAAACCCTTAAAACACGTGGGGTGCCAACCCCACGTGAAGCCCTGTCATTGGGGCATTCGACCGGGTTAATTACCCGCCGAACTTCGCCCCGTATAATCCCAAGTGACCCGTCCGTCATAGAGCATGAAGCTCATGCCTTTTAATGTCGCCCCCTCCAGCTGCAGGGCGCTGGCGGGAACTTCAAGGCGGACCCATTGGCCCGTTGGCGGCAATGCGCCCATGTCCAGCCGGTCGGAAGTTCCGTATTCACCCCACTGGATGAGGTTCTCGCCCCAAAACGCGCGGTGTTCCCAACAACCGTCGTTCCATTCGATCATGACCTCGCGCGGCGGATTTGCCGGGTCAAGGTAAACATAGGTGAACAGCGTATCGCCCGAAAATACCTCCAGGGTATCCGTCGCGTTTTGAAACATGTGTTCGTGGATGCCGGAAACCAGTTCCGACTGATGTGCCGTTACGCCGGAGTACGGCACGGGATTGTTTGTGCCCCAGGTCCATGGCTCCGCCGTCCATGAATCTCCGCCGGCATCATTGGTCACGGCGCCTCCCGGCAGCGCGTCATCCATCCAAATGGAAACGCCCGGGGGGGCCTTGGAAGCCACCGGCACGAGCGCCTTGCCCAAATTCAACCGCCCGCCCGTGGTGCACATGTTTGTCATACCCGGCAACGGGTCGGCACCTTCCAACACCCGCCGGATGACTTGCAGCATGGACAGTTCCGGATACTTCGACCAAACAAGCGCACAGGCTCCTGCAACGTGCGGTGCAGCCATTGAAGTCCCCTGGTAATTCTGGTAATCGCTGTCCGAGCCATTCCAGCACGAAAATATGGGAATGCCCGGCGCGGCAATCTTCACCGTGTTCAATCCAAAATTCGAAAACCACGCCAGATTGTCATTGCGATCCGATGCGGCCACGGCAATGACATTGTCAAAATCATAACTGGCCGGGAAAAGTGAATTGGCGTCGTTGTTGTTCCCATCATTTCCCGCCGCCGCAACAAAAATAACACCGGCATCTCGGAGGCTGTTGATGGCATCCTGTAATGCGGCGGAAGTAAAATTATAGCTGCCCCAGCTCGCGTTGATGACTTTTGCACCATGGGACCGCGCGTAATCTATGCAAGTGATGGCGTCCGAGATCGACCCATTGCCGCTTGAATCGATGAACTTGAGCGCCATCAATTGCACTTGCCAGCATACTCCCGCAATGCCAACGCCATTGTTGCCAACGGCGCCAATGATGCCGGAAACATGCGTGCCGTGGCCATAATCATCCCACGGATCGCCGTTGCCGCGACCGTTGTTTACCAGATTGATGCCGTAAAGGTCGTTCGTGTACCCGTCGAGATTTTCCTGGGGATTGACCCACATATTTGCCGCCAGATCCTCATGCGTATAGCGGACGCCGGTATCGATGACGGCGACGATGATGTTGCTCGCCGAAGTTTGGTAGTCCCACCCGTTCGTGGCATTTATGTCTGCGCCAGCCGTGCCGCCGTATTGGCCAAGATTGTTCAGGTTCCACAGGTCGCCATTCCAATAATTAAAATCATTCGGCTCGACCAGGGCATTGACGAAATAATCCGGCTCGGCATATTTCACGAGGCCGCTTTGGCGAAAAAATGCGAGCGCATTCGACACAGAAATGAAGCTGGGCAGGCTGATGACATGCAGATTTCCGATCCGGGGAAAATGTTTCAGGATACGGCCACCCAGCCGGACATTGAGGTTTGTTAAGACCGACAACGAAACACCTTCCTTGGGCTTGATCAGGATGCGATCAGTGCGGAACGTGGTTGCGGACGGAGCGCAGTCAGCCAGTTCTGGCAACGCGGTTATTGCCAGGATAATCCCAAGCAAGATGGCTCCTGTGAAAAAATGCCGCCAGCGCAGAACTGTGGCGGCATCCAATGGGTCAGAATTATTTTTCATGGTTTTTTTAATGGTTGTTTATTTTTAATTTGCTCTCTGCTGGCAACCCATGACGGTTTTGCCAGCGCACCATGAAACAAAATCCGGCAATTTTCGGACAGTGGGCGAAAACCTGAAAAAACAGCCGCAAGCACCTCCCTCGGATGCTTTGGTTTGTAGGACTAAAAATCCGGGTGCCAACCCCATTTGGGCTGAGGCAACCCCGTTACAATTTGAAAGAAATGAAGGGAGGACCGAGCGTGCGTTTAGCTTTTACGGTAACAAGCACCGTAAAGCACGGCCGCCCCCATGACCAGCAACGACCAATTGGCCGGTTCCGGCACGGGGCTCTCGGCAATGGCGATGGCGATCGGCTCGTTCAGCCCGCCCGTGGCAAAAACGCTGCCTACGCCGCTGGAGTTGAACATCTCAATCGTGTTGTTGCCATAGTTTGCCACGAATAGATTCCCCAAGCCGTCAAAAGCCAGTCCCGATGGCCGATCCAGCCCCGAAGCCGCAAAGATGGTTCCAAACCCACTGGAATTGAATTCACCGATGCTGTTATCTGTGTAGTTGGCCACATAAAGATTTCCGCCGCTGAAAGCCAGTCCCCACGGCCCGTTCAGATTTGGATTATTAAGCAGGTTACCTGAACTGGCAAAGACGCTTCCCTGCCCGTTTGGACTATATTTATCAATGGCATTGCCCGTGTTTTCTGAAACATAAAGATTCCCGCTGTTGTCAAAAGCCACGCTGTATGGATGGTTCAAACCTGATGCATACAGCAAACCCAGGGCAACGGAGTCGAATTTGACGATGGTGCCGCCGGCTTGGGCAACCAGATTGGTATCTGCAGAGTTCACGGCGAAAAGATTGCCGCTGCCGTCAAACGCCAGTCCGGTCGGATTGTTCAAGCCCGCGCTGGCATATATGCTTCCAACCCCGGCGGGGGTGTATTTCACGATGTTATTGTTATAATAATTGGCCACGTAGAGATTGCCGCTGCCGTCAAAGGCCAAGGCTGAAGGGCCGTTCAACAACCCGCCCGATGCAAAGGTTGTGGTATTGCCGCTTGAATCGAATTCCGTGATCGAGTTGCCGCCAAAATTGGCCACGAAGACTTGGCCGTGTGTAACAGGGGGAATCAGCAAAAAAGCGACGAACATGGCCGTCACGACACGAACTAAAATTATTATTTTCATGCTCACCAAGCACCCTCCTTTCGGGATATTGTGTTGAACTCTGCCTTGTTCCGAGAAGTTTGAACCGTCTTCCGATCAGCCGCCCGCGCATAAATGTCCAGTGTCTGCACCGCAGCCCGCTCCCAGTTAAACTGCCGTGCGCGTTCCAGACCGGCGGTGCGAAGCCGTTGACGTAACCCGGCATCTGCCGCCAGACGCGCCAGTTGAAATTTTAAGGCAGAAGCATCTTCAGGATCAACGATGGCCGCTGCGTCACTCACTATTTCGCCCAGCGCGCCGCGTGCCGAGCACAAGACCGGGCAGCCACAAGCCATCGCTTCCAAGGGCGGAAAACCAAACCCTTCATATAGCGACGGATATACGAATACATCCGCCGCGCGATACAATAGCGGCAGTTCCGCTGCCGGAACGAAGCCAAGCCGGTGAATGTTGGCGGCATATTCAGACTTATCAACCATTGCATGAATGGCTTCCGCACCGTGCCAATCACTGCCGGCCAGGACCAGTTGCCAGGGTGAATTCGTTGCCTCCTTAAATGCCTCGAATGCGGCGATGAGTCGCAGATGGTTTTTTGCCGGATGTTCCAGCCTCGCAACATACAGGAAAAACGGCTGCCTCAGGCTAAAATGCTTCCACCCGGTGGCTTTGGCTATTTCAGGTTCAACCGGGAAAAATCGCTCATGATCCATGCCGTGATGAACAACGGATATGTTCCTGCCAGGTAATTTCCAGAAGTTCTCGATATCCCGCGCCGTATTGCGGCTGATGGCAATGATCTCATCCTGCCTTTCCACCAGATACCTGGCTATGACGCGGCCGTAGAACATCCGCTTCCAATCGTATTTTTCATTTACGTGAAATGCGGCCAGATCGTGGATTGTGGCCGTGAGGGCGCAGGGCTTTCGCCAAAGCAGTCGCCGGTAACTCGGCACGTGCAACACGTCCAGCCCGTGCGTCCGGACAAGTCGTGGCAGGATCAGTTGATGCCAGAAAATGTCCTTAAGCGGCGGACGGAATTTTTCAGACACTGTGATAAGTTGCGCATATCCTTTCGCAAATTCAAACAATGGCAGGTCCCCTTCGAGGACAAACAAGACGAACTGGTGGGTGTCAGCATGGGCTTCAAACGCGCGGACGAGCGAGAAGACATATTCCGCAATGCCGGTTTTGCCGCGCTGGATGACAGAGGTGGACAATCCGATTTTCATGGCACGGTTCCAAATAAAAAGGTGTCGAGATTGGATTCAAGGACGGCGGCGTGCTCGCGTGCCTGCTTCTCGATCAACTGCCGGGCCTCGACTGCATCGGCGGCGGCAAGAAAGAATTTTTCCACTTGCATCAGTTTCAGCGCCCGTTGTACGGCCCAGCTGGGCGCAATCAAGACCAGCCGGTTTCCAGCATGGTGAATTATCTTTCGCAGTCGCAGGAGCAACCCCACACCGGCGCTGTCAATGAAGTCCGTGTCCGCCAAGTCCAGCAGGCAATGGCGTCCGTCCGCGCCTTCCAAAATCCATTTGGCGTGCAGGACGGCTGTGGCATCAAACCTTTCCGCGATCCGGATGCGCCACCACCTCGGCTCGGAAATGGCCAGGGAACAAAATTCCCCGGGGCGTCCCCGGCGGGGATGAATCTTCATCCGCCACAGCTGCCATGCCATTGCCCACGTGAATTGCCACAAATCGGTCGCATAGCGGGCAAACAGCCGCCCCGGCTCCTGCCATAGCCGGAAAATCCATTCCACCCCGGCGCGCTGCATCCAAAGCGGCGCGCGCTTCATCCGCCCGGCCAGAAAATCAATGGTGCCGCCAACCCCAATCGTAACCGGCACGCCAAGCGATTTAAAATGTGCCGCCATCCATTTTTCCGCCTTTGGACAGCCAAAAGCGACAAATAAGATATCGGGTTGCGCAGCTCGGATTCTTGCGGCGATTTCTGCGTTGTCCATTTCAGGCAGTGGCCGGAACGGCGGCGAATAGCCGTCCACGATGGCGGCAGGAAATTGTTTGCGAACATTGGCGATGGCTTGCGCGTTTGCTTCCGGTGTCGCCCCCAGAAAAAATAACCGGTGCTTGTTTAGCGCAGCCATGCGGATAAGCGCCGGCACCAGATCCGAGCCGGCCACGCGTTCTGGCAGCGGGTTGCCCAACAACCGCGACATCCACACGAGCGGTGTGCCGTCGCATAACACCAGATGAGCATCAAGAAGAATGCGGTGCAGGTCCTCATCGCCCCGCGCCCGCACTAAAAAATCCACATTGGCCGTGACGACATAGCGCGGCTCCCGTATCGCAACCATGTCTTCTATGCAAGCCATCGCGTCAGACAGCGTAAGGTTGTCAAAAGTGACACCCAGCATGGCGATGGCCGGTCTTTCCGAATAACTTTGGAGTTGAATCGTCCGTTTCCCGGCCATCCGCGCGTGCGGTTTGGCATGCACTCCCGCGTCAGTGATTAAATAATCGGCCAGCATGTTCACTACTTAACGCCCGGATGGTCGGCTATGGAATGGGTTGCATTCCTGCTTTTTCGGCCCTCAACGATGATTTCACGCAGGTGCATGGGGTCTATGCCCCCTGCCTTTGCGGTCTTCACCCACTTATCCACGGAACGTTTTCTCGTTTAGCGTTGGACCATGATGTTTGGGGTGGCCAGATGAAAACAGAGCTGACAATCAACGCATACCCGCTTTCGGCGATGCAGCAGGGCATGCTATTTCACAACCTGTCCGCACCTGAATCGGGGGTGGATGTGGAGCAAATCTATTGCACTCTGCACGAAGCGGTGAATCCCGCGGCCTTTGCGCGGGCTTGGCGGCGTGTGGTTGAACGTCACGCGATCCTGCGGACCGGTTTTCATTGGCGCGGACAGCAGGAACCGGTGCAAAAAGTCCATTCTGAGGCTGAATTGGATTTCAGCCAGCAGGATTGGTGCACTCACCCCAAGGCCAGGCAGGAAGACCTGTTTAAAGACTGGCTTGAGGCCGAACGCCGCCGTGGCTTTGACTTGTCTCATCCACCGCTTCTGCGCCTTGCCCTCTTTCGCCTTGGTGAAGCCGAGTGGCGGTTCGCTTGGACGTTTCACCATCTGTTGGTTGATGGTCGTGCCGTCGTCGCCCTCCTGAACGAAGTATTTGCATTTTACGAAGCTTTCAGCCAAGGCCAACAACTCGAACTGCCCTTGCCGCGCGAATTCCGGGATTTTGTCGGGTGGTTGAATCAACAAGATCTGGGCCGGGCGGAGAAATATTGGCGTGCAGCATTGAAAGGTTTCACTGCGCCGACGCCACTGGCAATCGCCCACGTTTCAAACGGTGAAACTCAGATCCGCGGCGAGCAACAGATCAGCCTGTCCGAGGTGGCAACCGCCACGCTAAAGGGCCTGGCCAAAAATAATAACCTGACTCTAAACACATTGGCGCAAGGCGCGTGGGCGGTGCTATTGAACCGTTATGGTGGCCAGGAAGACGTGGTTTTCGGCGCAGTACGCGCCGGCCGTCACTCCACCATTGATGGCGCTGATTCGATCGTCGGACTCTGCATCAACACCATCCCGGTTCGTGTCCATGTGCCGGCGGATGAAAAACTTTTGCCCTGGCTGGCCGGATTACGGAACACCTGGGTCGGTTTGCGCGACTTCGAACATACGCCGATCGTGAACATTCAGGGCTGGAGCGAAATTCCGGCCGGCCGGCCGTTGTTTGACAGCATTTTCAATTTTCAAGACCCCTCGTGGGACAGCGCCCTGCGCGCGCAAGGCGGCAAATGGTTGAACCGCGAGTTCGGCATTTGCAGCCAGTCGAATTATCCGCTTGTCGTGGATGCCTATGGAGGCGACGCGGTGCTGGTAAAAATTCTCTACCACCGCACCCGGTTTGGGGACGACGGCATCACACGCATGCTCGGCCACTTCAAAACGCTGCTTGAATACATGGCGGCGGATCCGGATGTCAAACTTGGCGACCTGCCATTGATGACGGAAACCGAGCGCCGGCAAATCCTTGTTGAATGGAATGATACGCAAGCGGATTTTCGAAAAGACAAATGCATCCACGAACTTTTTGAGGAACAGGTCTTGCGCACACCGGATGCCCTGGCTGTTGCTGATAAAAAGACGCAGTGGACTTACCGTGAGTTGAATGCGCGCGCAGATCTGCTCGCCTCACAATTGCGAGAACTCGTCGGCGGGCCGGATGTTTGCGTCGGCGTTTGTGTGAAACGTTCCGCCGATATGGTGGCCGCCAAACTTGCTGTCTGGAAAGCTGGCGGCGCCTACGTACCGCTCGACCCGTCGTATCCCCGCGATCGCCTCCAGTTCATGCTCGAAGATGCAGGAATCTGCGTGGTGCTCACAGAGTCGTCGCTGCAAGCCGGCTTGAAGTTTGATGGTTTGAACTTTAATTCAATCTGTGTCGACAGCTTGATCAGTGATCCGCAACCCAAAATGCCTGAAACGCAGCCGCAGCCGTCATTCCCTCGCCCGCAACCAAACAATCTGGCCTACGTCATTTACACATCCGGATCGACTGGCCAGCCAAAGGGAGTGGAGATCGAGCATGCAAGCCTGGCGAATCTGATCGCATGGCACCAGCGCACCTACGAGGTGACACCCGCCGACCGGGCCACGCAAATCGCCACGCCGTCCTTCGATGCTTCCGTTTGGGAGCTTTGGCCGTACCTGACGGCGGGCGCAAGCATCCATATACCGGACGAGGAAACAAGGCTTTCGCCCAAAAGACTTCCTATTTGGCTTGCAGGAGAAAATATCACGCTCGCATTCATCCCCACTCCCATCGCGGAGCAAATGCTGGATGAACCGTGGCCGGCCGGTTGCGCTTTACGCGCGGTGCTGACTGGCGGCGACAAGCTGCATCGCGCCGCTGGAAAAAACCTGCCTTGTGTGCTATATAATCATTACGGGCCGACCGAGAACACGGTGGTGACAACTGCGTCATCTGTTCCTCCGATGGACGAAAGTGCGAAACCGCCGCCTATCGGCCGACCCATTGCCAACACCTCAGTCTTCATCCTCGACAGCAATCTCCGGCCCGTGCCCGTAGGCGTACCCGGTGAATTGTACATCGGCGGTTCCAGTCTGGCACGCGGATACCGCAACCGCCCTGCCCTCACCCGTGAAAAATTCATCCCCAACCCGTTCGGGAAAAATCCGGGTGCACGTCTCTACAAAACCGGGGACCTGGTCCGGTGGCTGGCCGATGGCCAGATCGAATTTCTTGGCCGCATGGACAACCAGGTCAAGATCCGGGGCCAGCGCATCGAACTCGGCGAAATCGAATCCACCCTCGCACGCCATCCGGATGTCCGCGAATCCGTCGTTTGGCCGCTCGTAAATGGAAACGGTGAATGCCGCCTGGCGGCTTACGTGGTCTCAAAAACAAACGGCCGCTTGCAGCCCGGGATGCTGCGGGAATATCTGAAGCAAAAATTGCCGGACGCCATGCTGCCTTCAGCCTTCGTGATGCTCGACTCCTTGCCGCTTTCGCCAAATGGCAAGGTGGATGTGAGAGCCCTGCCGCAACCTGACTTCAAAGCTGAATCCGACCGGCCTTTTGTTGAACCACGCAACGGCACCGAGCAAAAACTTGCCGTGATCTGGTGCGAACTCTTGGGCCTCAAAAAATCCGGCATTCATGACAATTTTTTCGAACTTGGCGGTCATTCGCTCCTGGCCACACAGGTGATTTCGCGCATATACAGCACCTTTCAAATCGAGGTGCCGCTGCGTGCCTTGTTCGACGCACCGACGATCGCCGGGCTGGCCCAAAAAATCGATACATTAAGTGAAGCAGCAGCCGGAACGGCTATTGCCCAGAGACAACTCGCACACGGCGACAAACAGCCGATTTCGTTTGCGCAGGAAAGGATCTGGTTCATGGAACAACTGGAGCCAGGAATTCCTTTCAACAACATCCCCATTGCCATCCGCATTGAAGGCACGCTCGACGCTTGCGCATTGGAAAAAGCCATGTCCGAAATCATCCGCCGCCACACGCCATTGCGAACCGTCTTCAATAGCACCGGTGGCGGCCCCGTGGCCGACGTTGCACCGGCAATGGAAATAAAAATCCCGGTCATTGACCTGAGTGAGTTGCCGGCCGACCGGCGACAATCTGAGGCGCAACGGTTGATGTTGGAACAGGCGCAGCGCCCGTTTGACCTGACACAAAGTCCGCTATTGCGGGTCGAACTGCTCCGGCTTGATGATGAAGAACATGTGTTTTTATTCACGACACATCACATCGTTTGTGACGGCTGGTCGCTCGGAATATTTTATCGCGAACTCACCGCGCTTTATGACGCGTTCTCACAGGGGCGTTGTTCTCCCCTGCCGGAGCTGACCGGCGATTTCGGTAGCTTCGCATATTGGCAACGTGAACACCTGCAGGGCGAAGCATTTGAAAAACAGCTCGGGTTCTGGAAACGGCAACTTGACGGCGCACGGACGACATTGGATTTGACAACCGATCGCCCGCGTCCGCCGGTGCAGACTTACAACGGTGCGGTGAAATACTTCACACTATCCGGCCGGCTTTCCGCCCGGCTCGCGCAGCTAAGCCGCGACGAGAACGTGACGCAATTCATGCTGCTGCTCGCGGTGTTACAAACGTTGCTGCATCGCTACACCGGCCAGGATGACATCCTCATCGGTTCCCCGGTGTCCGGCCGCCCCCGCGTCGAAACCGAAAACCTCATCGCAATATTTCTCAACACCCTGGTGCTGCGTGGTGATTTATCCGGCGATCCCACCTTCCACGAACTGCTCAAACGCGTCCGCACCACCGCGCTTGACGCATTCGCGCATCAGGATCTGCCGTTCGAGAAGCTGATGGATGTGTTGCAACCGGAGCGTGACCTGAGCCGTCCACCGCTGTTTCAAGTCATGTTCGTTCTGCAAAACGAGCCGCTTCGCCCGCTTGAACTCGCCGGACTGAAGCTCACGCCGCTGCCATTGCACAGCGGCACGGCGAAATTCGATCTGATGTTTTCAATGGAAGAAAGCGCCGGCAGCCTTCACGGGTTTGTCGAATATAACAGTGGTTTGTTTGACGAATCCACCATTGGACGATTGCTGGGGCATTTTCAAACACTGCTTGAAGGTGTGGTGGCAAATCCGGAGCAGCGGCTTTCCCAGCTCCCCGTGCTGACCGGGCCAGAACGGGGGAAAATCCTGGCGGACTGGAATGACACTGACGCGGATTTCCAAAAAGCCTTGTTTGTGCATCAAGCCTTTGAAGAACAGGTTGAACAGACACCTGATGCGGTGGCGCTGGTCTTTCAAAATGAACAACTGACTTACCGGGAATTAAACTACCGCGCGAACCGCGTGGCCCTCGCTCTCCAAAAGCTTGACGTCAAGGCGGGTGACCGGGTCGGCATTTGCATGCGGCGTTCGCCGGAAATGATGGCCGGGCTGCTGGGAATCCTCAAGGCAGGGGGCTGTTATGTGCCGCTCGATCCGGCATATCCCAAGGAACGGCTCGCTTTCATGATCAATGATTCACAATCGCCGGTGCTACTCACTCAAAGGTCATTGCGGGATGCTTTAAAATTTGGGATTCCCAACTTAAAGTTGCTTTGTGCGGATGAAACGAACGGCGTTTCAGACGCCAATCGCGATCCTCGCCTGCCCTCGCTCTCCGGCACCCGGCCTTCAACCAGCCTCGCATACGTCATCTACACGTCCGGTTCGACCGGACAGCCAAAAGGAGTGATGGTCACGCACCGCAACGTGGTGAACTTTTTTGCAGCCATGGATCGCGTTCTCGGCACCCAGCCCGGCACCTGGCTCGCGGTCACCAGCATCTCATTCGACATCTCGGTACTGGAGCTGTTCTGGACACTCGCACGCGGGTTCAAGGTGGTCATTCAATCCGACGAAAATTGGATTTCGACGACACGCCCGCACAATGGCGGTGATTTTGAAAACACAAGTGGCCAGTGGCGTTCCTTGCCGGAACAAATCATCCGGCACAGCGTCACTCATATGCAGTGCACTCCCTCCCTGGCGAAGACCCTGATTCTCGCGCCGGCGTCGCGTGAGGCCGTGCGACGGCTCGACAAATTCTTGTTGGGCGGGGAGGCGCTGCCAGTTTCACTCGCAAATGAACTCCGCGGCATCATGCGTGGCCAGCTCATCAACATGTATGGCCCGACAGAAACGACGGTTTGGTCGGCGACGCATCCCGTGGACAAGGCTGAAGGCTCAGTTTCCATCGGCCGGCCGGTGGCGAATACGCAAATCTACATACTCGATAAAAACCTCCAGCTGCTGCCGGTTGGGGTTCCGGGCGAAATCATTATCGGCGGCGAAGGTGTTGCGCTCGGTTACTTGAACCGGCCGGAACTTACGGCGGAAAAATTCATTCGCAGTCCGTTCATCGCCGGCGGGCGGCTTTATAAAACCGGCGATCTGGGGCGTTTATGCGCCGACGGCACAATCGAATTTCTCGGCCGCCTGGACCATCAGGTGAAGATTCGCGGCCATCGGGTCGAGCCAGGTGAGATCGAACTGGCGTTCAGCCATCATCCGGCGGTGCGTGAGGCCATCGTCGCCGTGCGCGAAGATGCACCAGACGACCAGCGGCTGGTCGCCTACATTGTCGCCTCCCCGGATACAAGGCCTACGGCGACGGATTTGCGCCGCTTCGCCCAAGACAGGTTGCCGGAGGCGATGATACCGGCCGCCTTCGTATTCCTTGACGCCCTTCCCTTAACGCCGAACGGCAAGGTAAACCGGAAAGCCTTGCCTGCACCCGCGAGCCGGCGACCTGAATTGGACACCGCTTATATCGCGCCACACGGACGGTTGGAAAATTCCATCGCCGTAATTTGGCAAGAACTGCTTCATGTCGAGAAAGTCGGGTGGCACGATAATTTCTTTGATTTGGGAGGGAACTCGCTGCTGGTCGTGCAAGTGCAGGCGCGATTGCGCAACGTGCTCGGCATTGAACTGCCCATCGTCAAACTATTCCAACATCCGACCATCCACGCGCTGGCAAACCACTTGAATGAACGCGAACTGCACCCTGCCGGAAAGGCCCGGGACCGGGGTTATCGCAAGCGCATGGCCCTTGTCGAACACCAGGAAAAGGAAGATGAGGTGATGGCATGAATAACCAGCCAAAGAAAAGTGATGAAATCGCCATCGTCGGCATGGCTGGACGCTTTCCAAAGGCGAAAAACATCGACGTATTCTGGCGGAACCTTTGCGAAGGCATCGAAGGCATTTCATTCTTCAGTGACGAGGAACTTGAAGCGGCGGGTGCCGGCCCTCTGAAGGGAAAGGCCAATTATGTCCGGGCGCGTGGCGTGCTTGAGGGTGCTGACCTGTTCGATGCCACGTTCTTCGGCCTGAGCCCGCGCGAAGCCGAAGTGCTTGATCCGCAACACCGCATCTTTCTCGAATGTGCATGGGAGGCGCTCGAGGATGCCGGTTGCGACCCGGCAAAATTTGACGGTGCCATCGGGGTGTTCGCCGGCGTCAGCATGAACACTTACCTCGCGCACAATCTGCTCACTCGCCCGGACGTCATTTCCCAGTTGAATGAACACCAGTTGATGCTCGGCAACGACAAGGATTTTCTGCCGACACGTGTTTCGTACAAGCTCGATTTGCGAGGACCAAGCCTGAACATCCAGACCGCCTGTTCAACTTCGCTGGTTGCGGTCTGTATTGCGTGTCAGAATTTGCTGAACCATGAGTGTGACGCGGCTTTGGCGGGCGCGGTCTCCATCCTGTTTCCGCAGAAGCGTGGTTATCTTTTTCAGGAAGGCGGCATCGCCTCGCCAGACGGACACTGTCGCGCCTTTGATGCCAAAGCCGCCGGCACGGTTGCGGGTGAAGGAGCGGGCGTCGCCTTGCTAAAACGGCACGGGGATGCGCTGGCGGATGGCGACAGGATTTACGCCGTCATCAAGGGCTTTGCCCTCAACAACGACGGGGCGGATAAGATCGGCTACACCGCGCCAAGCGTCGAAGGCCAGGCCGAAGTGATCACCACCGCGCTGGCAATGGCAGGCTTTCCGCCGGAAACCATCAGCTACGTGGAAGCCCACGGCACCGGCACACCGCTCGGGGATCCGGTCGAAATTGAAGGACTGACCCGGGCTTTTGCCCCCGACACAACCAGGAAAAACTTTTGCGCCATCGGTTCGGTGAAAAGCAGCGTCGGCCATCTCGATACGGCGGCAGGCGTCACGGGTCTGATCAAAACCGCGCTGGCGCTGCATCACAAACAACTTCCACCCAGCCTGCATTTCGAATCGCCAAATCCAAAGATTAAGTTTGCCGACAGCCCGTTTTATGTGAATGCAAAGCTGGCAGAGTGGAAAAACGGCGCCACGCCACGCCGGGCCG
>DATHQS010000034.1:0-2874 GCA_035482455.1 Candidatus Acidiferrales bacterium
GAATGACCCGGGACTGGAATTATACTCAGCATCAACCGGCGGTTGTTGCAATGCGCTACGTGCGGACCGGGCCGATTTTAACCAGGGTGCCGAATCCACGCTGGCTTTTCTGCTTTCATTGGTGGAAATGCGAAGCACGCAAAGCGCCACGATGATTTTCAACCAGTCAACCGTGTTAAGCCTGTGATGGGCCACATCACTTTGCCTGGGGCGGCTTTAACCGGTGCAAATCAGCCAGTTGTGCCGGGGAAATATAATTCATCCCAACCTCAAACGAGGCGTTCATCCAGCCGAAGCCTTCGGTGGCGATGTAGGTGAATTTGGTGCCGACGTTGCCGTATTCCACGAACACTTCGTGGGAGCCGGTGGCGACGTTGTATTTTTCCGGGATGGTGCCGTTGTGGTCGTGGGCGTTCTTGACGATGGTGTAGAGCCATTTGTACGCGAGGCGTCCGGCGTCGGCATCGAGGCCATAATTCTTCAAACCGCGCCAGGCGAGCATCTGGTGGGGTGCCCAGCCGTAAGGATAATCCCATTGCCGGGCATCGTGGCGGCGTGCGGATTCGACCGATTCCTTGGCGGTGGCGGCGAGGCCGGAGGACAGCTCCAGTTTGTCGCGGGCGAAGGCGGTCATCCGGCGGGCGGATTCCATTTCTTTGGGGTCGTTCGCGTCGAGCAATTTCGCCCACAGGGGATACAGGCCGGTGGCGCTGATGTAAGTCGAGCGCCGGTGGTTGGCAAAATCGTAATCGAAAAAGAAACCGCGCTGGTCATCCCACATCAGCGCCAGCATTGCCTTTTTGCGGGCGGCGGCGCGCTGCCGCCAGAACGACGCATCCCCGAAATCCTTGCCGAGGCTCAACAGTTTGCCGCCGAATTCATTTTCCAGCAGCTCGGCGAAATCAGTTTCATATTTGTAGAGAAGCGAATTCAAATCGACGGAAACGAAATCCGCGGTGCGGTCGTCAAAGCGATGCGTGGTATCGTGGCCGGACTCGCGCACGGCGCGGTCGTGCTTGAAGAAGGCGGCGAGCGTGAGGCCGTCTGTTTTGAGATCCGCATACTTGCCGGCGTAGAGGTATTCATTCAAAAAGCGGAACGGTGTCAGGGGTGTGTCGGGATTCTCGGGTTTTACCTGCGCGAGCCACGGCTGGATTTTTTCGTCGTAGTGGCCCGGCTCGACCTCCGGGCAGGGGCCGTTGCCGCTGTCGTAATAGCGGCTCAATTCGCATTGACCGACTTTGACGAGCCGTTCCGGGCCCAGCCAGACGTTTTGATATTCGGTGGCGGCGGTTTTTAGCGCGGCGGCCAGCCAATTTTTGTCCACGGTCCGGGCATCGTAGACGGAGCGGATGACACTGGTCAGAAACGGAGGTTGCGAGCGCGTGAGATAATAAGTGCGGTTGGCATTGGGGATTTTCCCGTAATACTGGACTTCATAGAGCAGGTTGTCCGCCATGCCGCGGGCGAGGTCGTTGCGGTGGTCCTGCAACAACCCGAGCACGATGAAATAGCTGTCCCAGCAGTACAATTCGTTAAAGCGTCCGCCGGGCACGACATAGGGGGTGCCGACAATCTTGCCTTCCGCATTCGTCTCGAGCGCAAGCGACAGCAGGCCGTGCGCGCCATCCAGGTTGCGGACGAAATCGCCGGTGATCTTGTCGGGTGGCGGGAGCAGCACGACCTTCAGCTCGGGCGAGCGGTTTTTGGCGAGGTTGGAGGCACCGATAGACTGGAAATATTTCACCGCGACCTCGTCCGCGGCGGGCACGTAAAGGCAGTCAAATTTTCCCGCCGACTTGGAATCGCTGACCACCTGGTCGAGATGCGCGGCGTCGATGCGGCGGGTCAGCGCGTTCCAAAATGATTCCTTGATGAACCGGTGGGTGCGGTCCACGGGAGATTCGTCTAGCTGAAGATTGTCCATGGTTGTCTCCTGGGTATGGGCGTCATCGGCGCGTTTGAGCTCCTGTAACAGCACGGACATTTGATAAAAATCGGTGACGGTGCGCACGGGCGTACCGTCCCGCCCGCGGATGTCAAAGGGCGTAACCTGGTCATGGATGGTGATCTTTTTGTCATTGTCAGTATCTTCCTGCGCCACCAACCGCCATAAGTTGTCCGCCACCGGCACGGTTTGCGCAACCGCGGTGGCCATCTCCAACATACACGCAATGATGGCTCCTGCCAAAATGGGTGATGACAGTTTCACGGTTTCGGTGGTGCATCGGGGTTTCGTCCGTCGAATTGAAGGTTGCGGCGCCGTGGCAGGCTTTCGGGGTGGTTTTTCTGGATAAAGCCGATGAGCTGCTCACGGATGTCGCAGCGCAGGTCCCAGGCTTTCGTTGAATCCGCCGCGGTGGCCAGCACCCGGATTTGCATGGTGTGTTCCGTGGCATCGGTCACCTGCAGGTTCCAGAACCGTTTGTCCCAAAGGGGATGGTTTTCCAGGATGGCTTTCACCGCCTGCCGGGTTTCGGCCAGAGGCAGCGAATAATCGACCCAGACAAGAACCGAACCCAGCAGGTCCGCCGATACCCGCGTCCAATTTTGAAAGGGCTTCTCGATAAAATAGCTGAGCGGCACGACGAGCCGGCGGTCGTCCCAGATGCGGATGACCACGTAGGTGAGGGTGATTTCCTCGATGCGTCCCCATTCACCCTCGACCACCACCACGTCGTCCAGCCGGATCGGCTGGGCCATGGCGAGTTGAAAGCCGGCGAAGAGGTTGGCGATGGTTTTCTGCGCAGCAAAGCCGATGATGACGCCGATAACGCCGGCGGAGGCGATCAGGCTGGTCCCCAAGCGCCGCACCTCATCAAACAACATCAGAACGGACGCCACGGCGAGAAGCGAGATGATGAAGTAGAGCAG
>DATHQS010000035.1:0-5685 GCA_035482455.1 Candidatus Acidiferrales bacterium
TAGGCGCGCGCCTGCGAGGTGGTTGCCTTCGTCTCCTCATGCTTGGCCTTGCCGTGGATGATGCTCGTGACGCTTTCCTTCGAGTACTGGCGCACCCGTTTCCACACGCTCATCACGTCGCCGCAGGTCGTATCAACGATGTTTTCACGCCCGACTTTTTTTTCAATTTTTTGCCGGGTGCTGACCTCGGTGCCAAAAGCGGGAATGATGACCGCATCACCAAAATTCAACTTCGCCAGCTCGTCATCGGTCGGTTTTGGGGAAATGATCTGGATGCCAAGGTTGCTGATCTGGTCGTTGACCTCGGGGTTATGGATGATCTCGCCCAGCAGATAGATGGGCGTGTTCGGCGACGTCTCCGCAAAATATTTCTTGGCCGCGTAAGCCAGGTCGATGGCGCGCTCGACGCCGTAGCAAAAGCCGAATTCCTTGGCCAGCTTCACCGTCAGCCCGCCGGCGGAGAGCACCCCGCCATTGGCGCGGATGTTTTCGACGATTTCACTGCGGTAATGAGACAATACTTGGGCGGAGACCGCCTCCATGATATCCGGCCGGCGAAGGTTGATCTTCTTGCGGTCTCCGTTGGGAACACCGTGCGATTCCATTGACATGATGATACGATAATCCCTGCCTGCCATAGCGTCGAGCAGAACTTCCAGCCGAAATACGTTGCGCGCCGGCCAATTCATGGGATTATGTCCCTGCGTCGGAGCGTAGCTCAGCCTGGTAGAGCACTTGGTTTGGGACCAAGACGTCGCAGGTTCGATTCCTGTCGCTCCGACCATTTCACCCTTTTTCCACCAACGTCCCGTCGCTGCGCAGTTTCATTTTCCGTCCGCGCCATTCCACGGTGTTTCCCGCAAAAGCCGAAAGCCATAGCGCCGCCTGCAATAGATCTTTTACCGGCACAAGCCAGGCCGGAGAGATCAGTTTTCGTTCTGGCGTGAAATGTCGCTGGAGCGCCTGTACCTGTAAGATTCGCACGAGCAAGAAGGCGACGGCTGCCAGCGGCGCGCAAAACGTCTTCGTCGCCAAGAACGCCACCGGCAGCCAGATCAGCGCCCAGAATGAGGCGTTCGACAGCAGGCTGAAGAAATAGGGCAGGGGCTGGCAGACGCGGATGGTCCGCGCCCAGCGGAGTTGATGCCGCCACACCTGAGACCAATTCATCGGCGCATCCCAACACTCCACGACCACGGGGCAGAGCGCAATGTGATGGCCTCTTTTCGCGATACGGTTGCCCAGTTGATAATCATCAGCCAGGCAGTCCGCGATCGCCGCGTAACCGCCGATCTCCGCCAGCACGTTGCGCCGGACGAGGATCGCCGCGCCGAGCGCGAAATCCAGCGGCTTCAACATCTGTGATTGCAAAACCTGGCTCCAGAAATCCGCATTGATGGCGATGGCTTCCCACCGCATCGCCAGCGTGACCGGATTGGCCAGCCGGTAGAAGCAATTCACCAGGCCAACTTTTTCATCGCGGAGCGGGGCAACAAAGCTGGCGAGAAAATCCGGCGACACGCGTACATCCGCATCGCAAATGACCACCAGTTCGTGCTTCGCCAGTGCTTCCAATTGCACCAGCTTGGCGGCCTTGGCATTCATGCCCGTGATTTTTTCACAGATCATAAGCCGGGCATCGACGGCCGGATTCTCCGCGAGCAGCCGTTCCACAATTTTGCAGACCGGGTCGCCTGCATCGGCGACGCCGAACAGGATCTGCACCGGTCCGCCGTATTTCTGAAGCAGCCAGCTTTGGAGGGACTCGCGCGTCGCGTCGTCACAGCCTTTGAGCGGCTTTAAGATGGAAACCGCCGGCGTGAAGTTTGCGTCCGCGGTTTTTACATGCAGGGGAAATCTCCTGGCCGCCAGCCATTGCCAGAGCGCCAGGCCGCAACTCAAGGTTGCGAGCGCTCCAAGGATTAGGTTCAAACAATTCACCGCGCAGAGGAAACGAAAAATCAGGCCGTTCCGCCAGTTGATTTCGGTTCCAGATGCTCATCGATCACCAGCACCCCGTACGGCGGCAGGTCGTAGTTGCCGACGATGTTGTTGCCGGTCAGGAAATCGTGCATCGGTTTGTAGAATTGTATCCGCACCTGTGAATTCTGGTGGTTCAGCACGATGTAGATGCGTGAGCCTTCCTTTTGGCGCATGGAAACCTCGATGTTTTCCGGCACCTTCAACAACGGTTGCAGGCCCACGGTCTGGCGCAGCCACATCACCAGGTCATGATAAAAGTGCTGGTGGCTTTGTGTGCCGATGTAGATCGCCTTGCCCAGCCCGAAGGTGTTCATCGTCATCGCCGGTTTGCCCGCGTAAAAATCCTTCGCATAATTCGCGAGGATCTGGCAGCCCTTCGGTTCAATGATGTCACACCACAGCTTGGCGGTGTGCAGGTGGCTGGTCGGGAATACGCCCTTGAACGTGAGATGATTTTCCTCGTTCGGCGCCAGCACATCGAACTCCAGCACCTCCAGCCCGAACAAATCCGTCAGGTCATGCGGGAAGCCGGAATCCGTCGCCATGTTATTTTCATCCACCAGGCCCGTGTTGAACGTCGCCACGAGCGTGCCGCCGTTCTGCACATAAAGTTTCAGGCGATCCGCCTCGCCGCCCGTCAGCAGGTGCAACGACGGTGCGAACACGATCTTGTACTTCGAGAGGTCCTCGCTCGGCCGCGCAAAATCCACCGCGATATTGCGGTCATGCAGCGCGTTATAGATCAGCTGGATGTGTTCCCGCAGGCTGAAATGCTTGTTGGGTTGGTGCGGCTGCTGCAGCGCCCAGTCGTTGTCATGCGTATACAGGATGCAGGCCTCGGCGGAGACCTTCGTATCCTTCAACGCCGGGGCGAGCATCTTCAATTCCTCGCCGATCTGGGAGATTTCATTGTAAGTGCGGCGGCTGCCCTCGAGATGATGCGGCAGGACCGCGCCGTAAAACTTTTCACCGCCGATGCGCGGCTGGCGCCACCGATAATACAGTATCCCGCACGCTCCGCGCGAAACCAGCTGGTAGGTGAACAGCCGGATGATGCCCGGACGCACCAGCGGGTTCACATCCTGCCAGTTCACCTGGCCGGCCTTTTGCTCGATGACCCAGAAACCGTTGTCGCCGTCCGGCGTCTTGACGTCCTTCTTTTTCAGCGAGCGCAGCATGTCGATGTCACACGCCAGCTCGGAGCATTTGGATTTGACGGCCGCATTGCTTTCCACCGAAACAAAATCCAGCGCGTCCGCCATGTCGAAGTGGTCGAACTTCCGTTGCAGCGCGCGCAGGTTCGTCGTCACCGGCCGGTCCGGGGAAAGCTCGTGCAACACGTCCACCTGCATCCGCGCGTAGGCCACGATCGTGTCGCTGCAAAAACGGTTCCAGTCCAGCAACAGCGCCGGGTTGTGCGCCGCAGGCGAGTGCCGCGGCATCGGCACCTCGTCAAAACTGGTCACCAGCTGGCCCCAGTAGCGCAGGCCGAGCCGGTCGTTCAATTTTCCCACCGTCTCATATTTCAACTTCAGCCAGTTCTGCCATTCGAGACGGGAATCGTCATTGAACGACCATTCTGTCTGATGCCCGCCCAGGCCGCTGTCCACCTGCCAGCCGATCAGATGTTCATGTTTGCCGAGCGCGCGCGCCATGGCTTCCACGATGCTCTTGGAGGCGTTCCAGAAAGTGTCATTGTTGAAGCAGACCGCCCGGCGCGTACCCTCGCGTTTCACACGGCCGAATTCATCCACCGGCAGGATCTCCGGGTGTTTTTGCGCCAGCCAGATCGGCGGGGCGGCCGTGGGCGTGCCGAGCACGGTCTCGATGCCGTGTTCGCCCAGGATGTCCATCGCGCGCCCCAGCCAGGCGAAGTCGTATTTGCCCTCCGACGGCTCGCAGAGGCCCCACGTGAATTCACCGATGCGCGCCACGTTGAACCCCGCCGCGTGCATGAGCTGGGCGTCTTGCACCCATTGTGATTCAGGTTTGTCGGCGGAGCCGCCGTGGGGGAAGACCCATTCTTCGGGGTAGTAATCAACGCCAAAATACATGGTAAAATCGGGTTTCACTGCGACACTAAAACCAAACCGCCACACGTGCAACGAAAATCGTAACTGACGTTCGCACACGGAATAACGAATGCAAGTGCCATCCTGATGTGGCCTGTTTTTGGGGGAATGGGCTGGTTCAGCGCAGATTGGTTTGTTAAGCGCTGTTTATGGCTGTTAATCGCCGTTTTTTTCGCAGGTCCGCTAGTGTGGGGTTCGAACTGAAAAATTGAACGGTCGGATTCAGTTGGATTCAGCCGGATAAATCCGCTGTTACCCCCAAAACCCTCCTTTTTTCCATCCTCGCTTGCGACCTTGCCGGTCGCTTCCCAGTTTTCAAATGTCACTTTCATGCGCCCATCTTCGCACACTGGGTTGGACATTGGCCGTCCAAGTGAAAAATAAATCTCACACGCCTTGGCGGGCGGTTTACTTTTTGAGCGCCGATTGCAGAAGGTTGGAATTGATCAAAGTGCGGTCTCGAAAGATTGCCGCGCGATTTTTTGCCGTCATCGGTGCGTAGGCGACAACTTTTTGCTGGCCGGTCTTTGGGTCAACCAAGGTCAGGTTCACGGTGTTGTCCGGATTGACGGGATGTTTCATGTCGGACAGCACCAGCACCAGGTCTTCGGCAAACCGTTTTTGCGCCCAAGCATCAACCAACGGCGGTCGTCCGTATTGACGGCGGCAAAAATCAAGGATGTCGGCCACCGGCAGATCATCGATGCTCATCAGTTGGTATTCCGGGCCGTTATAAATCACCATGACTTTATTGAGGTCGTTGGTGTCAAAATGCACCGCGGTAAATGGGGAAAGGTATTTTGCCGTGTCCCGGAAGGGAGACGTCCGCGCATCCGTGGCTGCCGCTTCAACCTCCTGTTGCAACTTTTGCTTCAGTTCGCCGATGTCCGTGGATTTCCCGTCGTTTTTATCAAGGGCTTCCGTCAACGCCCCGGCCTTCTCCATGTCGCCCGCTTTCAGGGCCGCCGCGACCTTGTCCATGTCCTCCGCGTGCGGAATCACGTAGGCCGACCCGCGCACCAGTTCGTTGTAATTATGCATCATCGCCGCCAACGCCAGCGCCGTGTTTTGCGCCAGCTTCAGGTCATGCTGCTTCTGGGCGATATAAACGGCGGTCATCTGAACCGTCATCTTGTCGATCAGCGCGATGGCATTCGTATAATCCGCTGTGTCCGGCGCCTTGCCCCTGGCCACGCGCTGAAAGGCTTGGAACGGAGCCGGCCCGTCCGCGCTGACTAGTTGATAGAAATCCCCCGCCTCTTTTCGCAATTGTTGCAGGTCCGCCTCCGCGCTCTTCAAGGTGTCCGTGTCCGGTTTCTTTTCCCAGTACCACGTGGTCTCGAGATCGTTCGAGTCACCGATGCACATCCGCACTGCCACCTGCGCCGGGCCGGGGTAGGGGAATACGCGGTTGAACGACTGGCAATTCGGGTCTTTGTTGACCACCAGGTTCCAATACTGGTCCGGCATGAACATCCTGAGTTCCATCCACGCGCCCAAAAGCCCCAGTTCACGGGCATGATTGGCGGTCTGCCGGTATTTGATATCCACCGGGCCGGTTGCCGTCAGTGTCCGGTTTTTCAGGTCGAGATCCACGCTTGAGCTTGTGATTTCCAGCGGCGCTGCCCCC
>DATHQS010000036.1:0-23992 GCA_035482455.1 Candidatus Acidiferrales bacterium
TCTTGTTTTGTGCGCTTATTTATGGCGCCGTCTCGCTGGAATGCGCCGGGGTTATCTCGGTCCCCCGGTGGATGGTTTTTCTGGGAGATGCCTCCTATTCCATCTATCTGGCGCATACCACGCTCCAGCAATTCCTGAAGACGCTGCTGGTCTGGTGCGGTTTCAGCCTGGCGGCGCATCCCCAATTGTTCATGGTCAGCCTGGCGCTCGGCTCAATCGGCCTAAGCCTCGTGGTTTATATCTTGGTGGAGAAGCCTTTGTTAAAATGGTTCCAGTCGCGCGGCCCGGGCAGAATAGACCTGTCGCGGGCCAAAAAATGTGGTTAGACAAGGAGCCATAAATAATTCATACTTTAGCCAGAATGAGTACACTGTACCTATCTCCTCCGAGCTTTGACGGTTTCGACGGCGGCGCCGGTGCCCGTTATCAGGCGCGTCGCGAAGTCACCAGCTATTGGTACCCCACATGGCTCGCGCAACCCGCCGCGCTCACGCCCAATTCCAAGCTCATGGATTGTGCGCCGCACAACATCGACCTCGCCAAGTGTCTCGCCGAGGCCAAAAATTTTGACCACGTCATCATCAACACCTCCACGCCGTCGTTGAAGAACGATTGCAAGGTGGCCGAGGCCATCAAGGCCCAGAAGCCGGATACCAAGATCGGCTTCATCGGCGCGCATACCATGGTGTTGCCCACGGAAACCCTGAAGGCCTCCCACGCCATCGACTGGGTCGGCCGCAAGGAATTCGATTACACCTGCAAGGAAGTCGCCGAGGACCGCGACCTCTCCACCATCAACGGCCTGTCCTACAAAAACAAGGACGGCAAGATCATCCACAACCCCGAGCGCGAGATGATCGCCGACATGGACCAGCTCCCCTGGGTCGCCGACGTTTACAAGCGCGACCTCGAGATCGAGAAATATTTCATCGGCTACCTCCAGCATCCGTACGTCTCCATGTACACCGGCCGCGGTTGCCCGGCGCAGTGCAGCTTCTGCCTCTGGCCGCAGACCATTGGCGGACACAAGTACCGCGTGCGTTCCCCGCAGAACGTCGCGGATGAGATGGCCTACATGAAGAAGATTTTCCCGCAGGTGCGCGAATTTTTCTTCGATGACGACACCTTTACCGCCAACCTCCCGCGCGCGCGCGAAATCGCCAAGAAACTCGGCCCGCTCGGTGTGGACTGGAGCTGCAACAGCCGCGCGAACCTGGATTACGACACCATCAAGTCCTTTAAGGACAACGGCCTCCGCCTGTTCCTCGTCGGCTACGAAAGCGGCAACGACGAAACGCTCACCCGCATCAAGAAGGGTGTCACCACCGATGAGATGCGCCGTTTCACCAAGGCCTGCCACCAGGCCGGCGTGGTCATCCACGGCACCTTCATCCTCGGCCTGCCCGTCGAGACGAAGGAGACCATCGAGCAGACCATCAACTTTGCGAAGGAACTCGATGTCTTCTCGCTGCAGGTCTCGCTCGCCGCGCCGTACCCCGGCACGGAGCTCTACGAACAGGCCAAGCTCAACGGCTGGTTTGTGAAGAAGGACAAGACCGACCTCATCGAGGCCGGCGGTCTCCAGCAGAGCACGCTCGAATATCCCGGCGCCACCAAGGAGGAGATCTTTGAGGCCGTGGACCGTTTCTACCGCACCTACTATCTGCGCCCGAAACCCATCCTGCGCATCATCAAGACGATGCTCGAGGACAAGGACGTCATGGTCCGCCGCTGCCGCGAAGGCTACGAATTTTTCAAGAGCCTCAAGCAGCGCAAGACCGACCTCGCCGCCGCCCGTGCGGCCGCGGCATAACCGTTCCGCAACTTTCAAGGCGCGTCAGTCATGACGCGCCTTTTTTATTTTCCATTTTGGCCAAACCACGGCTGCCATTGGCTACGTGAGCTGCAAATTTTAAGAAACTGTCCGCAAGCTATCCCTCTCCCAGCGGGAGAGGGCAGGGTGAGGGAGAACGCGTTGTAAGCCAAAACCGTTAACCCAATTCAATGTTTGTATATTCACTTTCACATTCCACCGTCCCGTTCGGAACGGCATATTTGTCAGATATTCCAATGATCATGCCATCTGCCGCCCTCAATTTGATCATTCTCTTCCATGAACCGCCCTGAGTTCCGGAAATACAAATAAATCCATCTTGATCATTGGTGTCTGGCTGAACCCGGTCCAGTTTTTTTAAAAGAAATTGGCGCTTCATTGCAAGCAATCCTGGAATATGTAGTGCCAATCCCCCTGAAATACCGGTCTCGCCAGCTATGGCCATTTCCATTGATGACTCAACCTGCCAATCCAAAGTTGAGGTTGTATGCCTGATGATATTTTTGCCCGATGACAATGTGATGTGGCGTTGAAATGGCTGATGATGATTCCACCATTCCAAGTAAAGTTGTTTTGGCCGGACAAATGAAAGGTTCATCTCATAATGAGTTTTTATGAGCATCTCGGTCTTGATCGTTCTATGCATGGACGCCTTGCAGCAGAAACTTTTGCATCTAGCATATTTCCGATAAACGTCTTTCAAGATTTTTTCCGCTTTGGCAACAGTCATATGCTTTCCCTTGCAATCAAGCGTTCTATTCTCCCTTTGATCTCCTCCCCGCCTTCTTGTCCGACTGATGCGCCTTGTCCGCCAACATCCGCGCCTTGGCCCGCTTGGACCTTTTCCGCTTCTGGCGGCGTATCTTCTCGATCTCCGCCCGTTGCGCCGCCACAAAACCTTTTTGCTTCTGCTCGATCTTGTCCAGCAGCAGCCGGCGCGCGATGAACCGGTTGAGCCCCTGTTGCCGCGTCTCCTGGCATTTGACCGATACCCCGGTCGGCCGGTGCACCAGCATCACGCACGTGGAAGTCTTGTTCACGTTCTGCCCACCGTGGCCGCCGGAGCGGACAAAATTTTCCTCGATCTCAGACTCGCTCACGCCCAGCGACGCCATGCGCTTCGCCAGTTGATCCGCTTTTTCCAGGCTGACGGGGAATGCACTCATACCACGGTCAATGGGCCATCAAATATGGTCAGGCTGATGACTTCGGTCTTGGCGACGTGCGGCCCGTGTTGCACGCCCTTGGGCGCGAAGAACAGCGCCCCGTTCGTGTAAGCGACACCGGATTCATCCCATTCGCCGGAAAGGACGTAAGCCCATTCATTGGCGACCGGATGCGTGTGCGCCGGGATCGTATGGCCGGTCTTGAATTTACGCAGCACGACCACTCCGCCGGTGTCCGGGTTCTTGTGCAGCACCATCAGCTCTACGCCTTCGTAAGGGCCGGGCTGCCACGTTTTGTCTTTTGCCAATGCGATGTAAGGAAACATGCGGCCCGATGGTAGCCCCGCGTTTTTCCACGTCAAGGTGGCGGCACGGGCACCTGTTGCAGCCAGACCCGGATGTTCATGAACAGGTTCGTCTGGCCGGGGAACGGCATCAGCGCGCGCACCTTCACGGTTTCCGTGATGCCGTCCGGATTGTTCGTGTTCAGGAATTCCTCCACGAAATTCGTCCCCGTGTTCCAGTTGATCAAATCGGTGGAGACATACGTGCCGTATTCCACGTCGCGCGGCGGCAGGCGGCGCGAGTAGGTGAGTGTGAGGTGCTGCTGGTTGTCGTTCGTGCTGGTCTCAAAATCCCAGAGATACGGCGGATTCCCGTCCGCCGTCCGTGGATCGCGGTTGAAGGCGTACTCGGCAAAATTATTCACCCCGTCATGGTCGAAGTCCGCCGCCGCGCCGCTGATGTTCGGGAAGGTCAGCTCTTCCAGCGTGAAATGCTGGATGCTCCACAGGCCATACGGCGAGTCATGGATCGTCACCGTCGCCGGGTCGCCGGTGACCACGTACGCAATGTTCGTCATCACGGTCGCGATCACGGACTCATCGCCTTCCACCCGGTCGTCGAGGATGGGTATCAGCGGTATCGTGAGCGTGTTCGAAAACGCCGGGAACGTCACCGCGGTGGGCAATGCGATGTAATCCACGCCGTTGCTGGCGGTGCCGGAGATCGTCAGGTACACGGTCAGTTCGCTGTTCGTGTCACCGGTGCGCGTCACGGTGAACTCGCCCGGATCCGGGCCGAGTTCGCTCGCATCGCCATCACTGGCGTAGATGTTGATGAAGATCGGCTCCAGGACCGTGACCGTCACATCGTTGAACGTCGTCACCTGGCCGTCAAAGGCCGAGAGCCGGAAAACATAATCGCCCGGCGTATCAAAGACGAAGATGTTCGTCAGGCTCGCCGGGTTGGTGATCGTGATGTCGTTCGTGCCCAGATACGTCCACCAGTTCGTGACCGCTGCCGGCGGATTCGGCAGCCCGTCGTCGGTCACTGTGCCGGTGATCGTGACCGGGATCCCCATCTGCACGGAAACATCCGTGCCCGCATCCACGACCGGCGCATGGTTGGTCACCGGGTAATCCGCCATCTGCTGGATCTCCTCCGCGCTCAGTACCTGGTCGAACACGCGCACATCATCAATGCCGCCGTTCCACGAATCCGGGCTGTCCCACGCACCCTTGCCGATGATGAATTGCGGGCAGTTTGTCAGTTGCCCGGCCACTCCGATGAAGCCGGCTCCGGGCTGGTCAAGCTGGCCGTTGATGTACAGTTTTGGCGCTTCACCATTCGTCCAGGTTAGCACGACATGCTCCCATGCGCCGGGAGTCACTGCGCCGCTGGCGCTCGCGCGTTGCACCATGCCCCGGGTTGTCGGCACCGTCACCTCGATCACATCCGTGGCTGTGCCGCAGGAGGCGGAAGTCCGTGTGGCGAAACTGAGGCTGGTATTTGTGCCGGTATCGTCGCCCGTCAAAAATCCTTGGTCGGCCATGACCGGCGGCGGTTGCACCCACAATGCCACCGTGAACGCGCCCAGCCCGTTCAGCGTGTTTGACCCGGCGGATTGCCGCACGCAGTCCCCGGCGCCGTGCAGGTTCAGCGCCCCGGCGACAACCCCGTTGGTCGTCCAATCCGGCGCGCCCGTCACCGCCAGCGTCCCGTCGCGCCCGCTGCCCGAACTGTCCGCCGCGGTCGTTCCGCTGCCATCATCCAGCGTCCAGTGCAGGAGGTTTGTGGCCGACACCGTGTCCGCGCCCACATAGACCAGCAAGTCTGCGTGACCCTGCAGTTGTCCGTTGTCTGCCGTCAGCCTTAGTTGATAAATGCCCTCGTTGGTGAACACGATCGTGGTGGCGGTGTTTGTGGTGTTCTCGAAAGCCGCGCCGGGCGGCCCGCTGAGATTGGTCCAGGTCAGGATGTCATTCGTCGGCACCAAGTCGGTGATTTCAGCGTTCAATACCAGCCCGGCTTCGCCCTTCGAATTGAGGTTCATCAGCACCACCTGGGTCAGCGGGTTCGTGATGATGACCTGCGGCGTCTGGTTGGTCCCGGCATCATTGATCGTCAACACCGCATTGCTCGGCGAAAGGACCGTATAAGCCGGACCCGGCAGCAGCGTGGCGGTCACCGTTTCATCGCCTTCCACCACGACCTCGTTCGTGGGCGTGACGAGCAGGTCGATGGAAGTCATGCCGCACGTGAAATAAATGTTGGTGGCGAACGGCGGGTAGTCCACGCCATACGTCGCCGTGCCGCCGGCCGCCAGGTAGGCGGTGAAGTCATATTGCGGGTTGCCGGTGCGGGTCACCCGGAACACGCCGTTCGAGCCGCTGCTTTCGAGCACATTTGTCACCACGGCGCTGATGGTGAGCATGGGCATGTCATCGTTGATGGTGACCGTGCCATTCGTCCGCGGGCCCAGAAAGTAGGCGGCGTTGGTCAGCAACGTGAGCGTCACGGTCACGGGGCCTTCGACGATGCCATTATGCAGCGGCAGAATGGGCAGCGTCACCGTCAGTTCTCCGGCGGGAATGACGATGGAATTGGTGATGGCAACATAGTCCACGCCGTTGCTCGCCGTGCCGCCGATGGCATAAAAAATCGTCACCGGCGTGTTGGTCGTGCCAAAACGCGAGAAGGTGAACTGTCCGGGGTCAAAACCATATTTTGACGCCGAAAAATCGCTGGCGTCGATCCACACGCTCTGGTCATTATCCTGGATCGTCACCGTCGCGGCGGACGGATACATCACGCGGTAGGCGTTGCCATCGGTCAACGTCACGATGACCGTTTCATCGCCCTCAACCAGCGTGTCATCCACCGGCACGATGGTCACCGTGGCGCTGCTCTGCCCCGCCGGGATCGTCACGCCGTTTGTGATGGCCGCATAATCAATCCCGTTGTCAGCCGTGCCGCTGACTGTGAATACAACCGTGAGATTGTTCGTCGCCGGCCCGGTGCGCGTGAACAAAAATTCCCCGTTGCCGCCGCCCTCGTAGGCGGTCGGGTGGTTGGTGGAGGTGACCGTGACCACGGGCAGGTTGTTCGTGTCGTTGTCCGTTATGGTCACCGTGGCGACGTTTGGCGACACGATGCTCGCATTGGTGGCGCTGGTCAGCGTCAGCACCACTGTTTGCGGAAATTCCATCGTGTTGTCATCGACCGGCGTCACCGGCAGGTCCACGAACGCTGCGCCCGCCGGTATGGTTGCGCTGTTCCCCAGCGGAGCGTAGTCCGTCGGCGCGCTCGCCGAGCCCGTGATCTGGAAATTGACCAGCTGGTTCGCATTCGTCGGGCCAACGCGCGAGATGCGGAAATTGCCCGCTATCGGGCCCGTCTCCGACGCGCTCGCCGCGGTGGCCGCCACGCTTACGGAACACGCGTCATCATCCAAAATCGTATAGGTATGGACCTTGATCCCGTCCAAGGTCACGCTGTTGGTGGGGGTGGGGTTGAACAACACCACCTTGATGGTCTGCGGCGGCTCGACGATTGAATCGTCGATGATTTGCAGCGGGATGAAAGCCACCCACGTGTTGGACGGGATGGTCAACGTGCCCTGCGGCAGCGAGTAGCGGCTCGCGGGTGCGGTGCCGCCGATGACCCGGTAGCCCACCTGCAACGGAATGCTTGAGGTCATGCTCAATGACACCGCGATGCCCGGCGACTCGCTTTCCAGGACGGCCGACGACGCAAAACAAAACCCGATCCCCGGAATCTGGCTCGTGCCATCGTCCGTGATCTGCACCGTCGCCGATGCCCCGGACGAGACGTTGTAATTGGCATTCGTCGGCAACGTCAGGATGACGGTCTCCGTCGGTTCCAGGATCAGGTCGTGGAACGGGATCACGTCCAGCGTCACCGAGGTCGAGCCGTCGGGGATGATCACCGGGTTGTCCAGCGGCAGATAATCCGAACCGCTCGTGGCCGTGCCGCTGATGCCCAGGTACACCGTCAGGTCGCCGGCGGAACCGGTACGCGAGACCGTGAATTGCCCCGTGGTGTCGCCTTGTTCTGATACGACCGGGATCGTGGCGCTGACGCTGACCGTTGGCTTTTCATCGTCGCGGATGAACACCGTCGCGCTGCCCGGCGTGCCGACATCGTAGTTCACCGTGTTGGTGATTGAGACTATCACCGTCTCGTCGCCTTCCAGCAGCGCATCGTCAATGGGTGAGACGCTGATGGTGGCCGAGGCCTCGCCCGCCGGAATCGTCACCGTGCCGCTCAGGGCCTCATAATCCACCCCGTTGCTCGCGGTGCCGCTGACATTGTAATTCACGATGAGCCATGCCGTCAGGTCGCCATCGCGCTTGACCGTGAATTGTCCCGCCGTTGAAGGTTCCGCCGCGTCGGCCGTCGCGGATACGGTCACCGTCATGAAATCATCATCCAGGATGGTGATGGTCGCCGCCGCCGGTGAGCCGATGGCATAGGCGACGTTTGCCGAGATGGTTGCCGTCACTGTTTCATCCGGCTCCACGTTTTTGTCGTCGATCACCGTCAACGGCACCGTCGTGCTGCTTTGCCCGGCGGGGATCAGCACCACGCCCGGCAACGTCACATAATCCGTTCCCGGTGTCGCCGTGCCGCTCACTGTATAATTCACAAACAGATCCGCCGCCGTGCTGCCGGTGCGCGTGAAGATCAGCTGCCCGTTATCGATGCCGTCCTCGGAGATCTCCGGCGTGGTCGTCCGGATCGTCACGGTTGGCGTCGCCGGCGAATCATCATCGATGATCGTCACCGTCGCCTCGGCCAGCGCCCCCAACGCATAACTTGGATTGGTATAGTTGACGTCATCATCCCGCAGTGTCACCGTTACGGTCTCCGGCCCTTCAGCGGTCGTGTCGTTGAT
This sequence comes from Candidatus Acidiferrales bacterium, assembly GCA_035482455.1. Classification (GTDB taxonomy): domain Bacteria; phylum Verrucomicrobiota; class Verrucomicrobiia; order Limisphaerales; family UBA11358; genus UBA11358. Next base: position 8,201 of record DATHQS010000036.1, read on the forward strand.
GACCTGCAGGGTTACCGTGACACTATTGGATCCGGCGGGAATCAGGATGGAGGTTAATTGGCTCAAATCCGGATCCAGCGTGTAGTCTGCGTTCACCGTGGCAGTTCCGGCCAGCGTCAGATTGACCGTCAGGTCGTTGCTCACGCTGCCCGTGCGCGTGATGGTGAAGCTGTGTGGCGAGCCATCGGCTTCGGCCACCGAATTCGTATCCGCGAAAACCGTGATGAATGGCAGCGCCGTTGCCACAAAGTCCAGGCCATCCATGTCGTTCGTCGGGAGCAGGGGATTCCCCCAGTTCGCATTCGAAAAAGTATAGCCGGCATAAAACGCGCCCAGGTTGAAATTTGTCGTCACGTTGACGTTCATGATCGTGTAGCGGCCATCGCTATCCGTCCAGCCGCCGATAAATTGTGAGGCCGGAATCAGTCCGTTGCCCACCAGCACGTCTTCAAGCGGCTCGCCGTTTTCGTCCGTCACGCGCCCGGTCAGGTGAAAGCCCTCCGCTGGCCCGGTGCTGACCACCACGTTGGCGCTCGCCTCGCCGCCTTTCATGTCGCTCACCACGCACCGCACCACGTGGTCGCCGCCGCCCGCAAAGGCCTTGGCGATCCACGGCAGGTTGTTCGTCGAAAAGGTGAGGTCGTCAAACGTCCACGCATAGGCCAGCGTGTCGCCGTCAGAATCGGAGGCCGTCGCGTGAAAATGCACCACGTCCCCTGGCGCCACATTCGTCTGGTCCACCTCCACGCTGAGCACCGGCGGCTGGTCGTTGGTGAACGCGCCCAGGTTCACCTGATAGTCGATGAACGGATCCGTGCCGCTCGCGCCCCGCAGCAGCGGTGTGATATGGACACCCGCCGCGGTGTCATTGAACGTGCGGCCGATCACCACGGCGGCGTCGCTGCGGCTGTTCGGATCGCCCGCGTCGGGCGAACCCGGCGTCGTATCGATCATCTGCGACCCGCCGTTGCTTTCGTCCCACGGTGTCCAGTTGAGCAGCAGCCCGTTTTCCAGCCACGGGTTTGAGGTGAATTTTTGCCGGAACTCCAGCCAGTAGTGGCGCAGCGAATCCTTTTGCACGACGCCGGCATACATCCGGCCCGCGACCCGTTTTGACGCCGGCACATCGAACGGATAGACCCGGTAGACGCCGTTGCTGGTGATGCTCTGGATGGCGTCGGCCTTCAGCCAGTCCAGGATGTTCTTGTGGATGGCGTTGAAATCGGCCACGCCACCCGACCCCATCGTATCATAGATGTTCCCGTATTCGAGGTTCGTGCCCGGCCCGATCATGCTGTAGTTGGCCGTCGTATTCCAAAAGTTTGCATGCCAGAGACCGTAGTTGTGGCCCAGTTCGTGCGCCGTCACGCCCGCTCCCATGCTCTGCAGCCAGACCCCTTTGCCGCCGACAAACGCCAGCCCGCCGAAGTTGTACCCGGGCACGGATGTGAAGGCGACGATGTCGCGGTCGTAATTCGCCGTCACATAGCCGGCCTTTTTCGCGTATGCGCGGGCGTCGCTTAACAACAGGCCCGGATCGGCGGAATAGTACGCCTTCGTCTGCGGGAGCGTGATCAAGGGCGTGACGGTCGCCGTGAGGGAGGTCAGGTCGTAGGAATTTTCCGTGTAATAATCATTTACGGCGTTCATTACGGAATGGGCATCCGTCTCGGAAATCGGCTCGGTGAGGTCATCCGGGAAATTCAGCCGGATATACAGCACGGACTTGTTCCCATGTGTCCAGCTGTCATCTGTCGCCGTCGGGGTGCCAAAGGTGCCGCCATCGCCCACGGCGGCGATCTTGCCTCCCTCCGAGGCCGCCCACTGCTGCTTTACCATGTTGTAGTGGTCCGTTCCGCAAAAGCAAAGCACGCCTCCGCCACCCTCGGCGTAGACCGGCTGGCCGCGCCAGCTCGCCGGCTTGGCGGACACGGAGCAGATGACATCCGCCTTCGCCACGTTTTTGTCCAGTGCCACCGCCTCGGCGACCGACAACGTCCGCAGCGGTTCCGCCGAGACCGCCAGTTTATTGTCCAAGGCCACGCCATGCAGCGGGATGCCGGTCTGTGAAATCTGCCCGTTGCGCTGGCCATAGACAAAGGCCTGAAAGCGCCGGTCACCCAGCTGCACGTTGCGGTAGGTCGTGGCGCTGCCCGCTGCAAAATCAGTCCCTACCAGCACTTCCAGATCGCCCCGGCCGTCCACTTGTTCCTCAAAAAACTTTGTGATTTGCGCAGGCAGGCTCTGGCGCAGTTCGAACGGCACGGACAGCGCGATGGCCTGCTGCGGGTCGTTTTGGATGAGCTCCAGCATCGCCTCGCGCCGCTGCCACGCCAGCCGTTCACCCTCGACCAGGTTCGCCTTCGAATTCGTGAACTGCGTCGCCCACTGCGAAAAACTGCTGAAAGCCGCGTAAAGGTTGTTCGTCCCTGTCGTGGCCCGCGCCGGTTTGCGGGCGGCGGGCAAGGTGGTTTTTGCGACCGTCGTGGTCGCTGCCGTTGGAGCTGGCTTTTGACTGGAACCGGACGTGGCTGTTGCCGCCTGACGATTCACCCGTTCCGCTGGCGGGGGAACCTTGGGGCCGTGGGAGAAAAAGATGATTCCGCCCAGCGCAAATGCGCCAATAACCAGTCCCGATACGATCAAACGCTTCATGCGATTTCCCTTGGAGCGGGTTGTTTTAGGTTGCGGATTGAATCTAGTCCTTATCCCCGTTATTACAATGGTAATTTCCGGCTAAAATCCTCATCGCTCCCGGCCACCATCTTTGGTCACCATCCTCTGTTTTACAACCCCGTCCGCTTCGTTTAGCCTCGCTCCGTGCCTAACGAAACGCCCCGCATCCTGGTAGTGGATGACGACGCTGGCCAGCGCAGCCTGCTGGATTCCTTCCTGCGCGGGCAGGGGTTCGACATCGTCCTGGCCGATTCCGGCGAACGCGCCCTCGAGTTGCTCCCCGCCGGCAATTTTTCCATGATGATTTCCGATGTCCGGATGCCCGGCCTCTCCGGCCTCGAAACCCTCCGCCGCGTCCGCCATATTTTCCCCACGCTGCCGGTCCTGCTGGTCACCGCCTATGCGGACATCCGCGAAGCCGTCATTGCCATGCGCGATGGCGCGCTCAATTACCTCGCCAAGCCCATCGACCTCGACGAACTCCTCGCCACCGTCCGCCAGACCACCGGCATCGCGCAATCCGCCCCGCTGAACCTCGGCGCGGAAAAAAATCTCCCGCCGCACGTCATCGCCAAGAGCCCGCTCACTATCTCGCTCTTCCAGCAGATCGCCCTCATCGCCCCGTCCGAAACCCGTGTCCTCATCACCGGCGAAAGCGGCACCGGCAAGGAGGTCGTCGCCGACGTCATCCATGCCTGGAGCGCCCGCGCCACCGGCAAGATCATCAAGGTGAACTGCGCCGCCATCCCCGAAACGCTGCTGGAAAGCGAACTGTTCGGCCACGAAAAAGGCTCTTTCACCGGTGCCAGCGCCATGCGCATCGGGCGTTTTGAAGAGGCCGATGGCGGCACGATTTTCCTGGATGAGATCGCCGAGATGACCCCGCCGTTGCAGGCGAAAATTCTGCGCGTGACCCAGGACGGGAAGTTCCAGCGCATCGGCTCCAACCGCGAGATCCGCACCAACGCCCGCATCCTCGCCGCCAGCAACCGCGATCTCGAGGCCGAGGTCAAGGCCGGACGTTTTCGCGAGGATCTCTTTTACCGTTTGAATGTGGTGGAATTGAACCTGTCGCCGCTGCGCGAACGCCGCGAAGACATCCTGCCGCTCGCGAACCTCTTCATCGGCGAATTGTCCCGCAGCCACGCGCGCCTGGCCGAGGCCACCGCCGACTGCCTGAAAAATTATCCCTGGCCCGGCAACGTCCGCGAGCTTCGCAACGCCATCGAACGCGCCGTCCTGCTCTCACAAAGCGAACTCATCCTGCCCGAGCATCTCCCCACCAAGCTGCGCGAAGCCGCCCGGCACGCCCCGCCGGCGCCGTCCGCCGACACCCAGCCGCTGGACGAAATGGAGCGCGACGCCATCCTCGCCGCCCTGCAACAGCACAAGTTTAACCGCACGGAAACCGCCAAAGCCCTCGGCATCAGCCGCCGTGCGCTGCTCTACAAACTCCAACGCCTCCGCCAGCAGGGGTTTCAGTTTGAATGAACGGTTGCCTTGACCGGCGAAAATTTCAGATGCAGAAAATAATTCGTCGGCGGGACGGAATACTTCTCCAACACCCCCGGCCCCGCACTGCTGTTGCCCAATCCGCTCATCTTCGCGTCCAAAGATAAAATAATTTCCGGCCTCGGCGTGAGTTCGTAATTGTGCTTAACCGCCGCCAGATCATCGGCCGTGAAATGCAGCGCAGAAAATGAAAACGGATTTGCCTCGGTGGAGATTTTTAAACCTTTGCCGCCCGCATCCGTCAATTCTACCCAGCGCACATCCTCCTTGTTGCCGTTTTCCTGTGGCTTCACATACGAAACATATTGCTCCGCCACTGTGCTGCTCCACACGCCCACATCCGCACCGGTCTTCCGGTCGGCGTAATTCTCCCACGGCCCGCGTCCCAGCCAGCGGACATTTTCACAATCTTTGGCCAGTTCCAGCACAACGCCCACCTGCGGCAGCAGCGGCAGATTTCCGGATGGCTCAAATGCATTATCCATCTCCACCGAGCCGTCGCCGCCAATGGTCCAGGCTGTCATCAGCTTGTAGCCGCCATTGATCGCGCTGCTGGTCACCATGGTGGTGATTTTAACCTCGTATGGCTTCATCTGGCTGATCGCGAATGAATTCGCGTGCCGGCTCAGATTCGTCAACCCCGCCTCATGCCAGTCGCGCGCCAGCCATTTGCCAAAGCCCTTGTCATTGTCCGTCGGCGCACGGAAAAGCTGCAACCTCGGCCCCGTGATTTCCTTCGCCGTTCCGCCCTTGGAGGTCTTTTCAAAGGCGGAATGTCCGCCCAAAAGCATTTCACGTCCGCCGTATTTCAGCGAAACCAAAGTCCCTGCGGCCCGGCTGAACGTGGCGCTAAAATTTGTGCCTGCGATTTCCACCATGTCGCCCGCCTCCATGAGCGTCAGCCGCTGGAGCGCACCCGTTCCGTGTACGACGACTGGAACCTTTATTGGCAATTGGAACTGCTGCCACGCAACCTCATATCCCGCCTTGGCCCAGACCGCATCCGTCCGGGTATGGAAACTCAGGCGCAGCCAGAATTCCGCGCCCGGCTTTGCCTTGGGAATCCTCTCAACCGGAATCTTTAATACACTGATCTTTCCTGCTGTGCAATCAATCGGGTTCAAAACGCCCGATTGGATTTCTTGGCCATCGCTGTCCGTAACCGACCAGATCGCCTCGTACTCGCTCAGGTTCAAAAAGGAATTTCTATTTGTGACGCGCAATACAACTTTCCCTGGCTTCAGATTCACCGGCTCGATCATCACCGGCTGATAAACTTTTTTCACCTCCCAATACTTCGGATAAACTTTGCGCTCGGCGGTCACCAACCCCTTGATGCTAAATCCGCCGTGGTTCGGTATGTCGCCAAAATCACCGCCAAAAACCGTTTCAACTTTCCCGTCCTCCATTTTTTTGTGCAACCCCTGGTCGCACCATTCCCAGATGAATCCGCCAATCATGCGCGGATTCGAATAGATCTCGTTCCAATATTCTTGCAGGTTCCCTACCGCATTGCCCATCGCATGCGCGTATTCCGTCGCCAGTACGGGACGGTTGTCATTGGTGCGCCGGGCGATTTCCAAAAACTTGTCCCAACGCACATTCCACGGGTCCTCGGCCTTGGCATAAGTTTCCGTCGTCAGCCGCGGATAAAACCGCCCGAGGATGTCCACGGTGGGCGGATTGTTCGTCGGCCCCTGCGCGCCTTCATAATGCACCGGCCGCGTGGGATCAAATTCATGCAGCCAGCCGGAGATCGCCGCAAAATTCGGCCCATAGCCGGATTCATTTGCCATCGACCAGATGATGACGCTCGGATGATTCTTGTCGCGCTCGGCCATGCGGCTCGCCCGGTCAAGGAACGCCCCGGTCCAGTGTGGGTCATTGGCCAGCATCCCGCGTGTGCCGTGCGTGCAGATGTCCGCCTCATCGAGCACATAGATGCCGTAACGGTCGCACAGCTCGTACCAGCGCGGGTCATCGGGATAATGGCAGGTGCGCACGGCATTGATGTTCGCCTGCTTCATCAGCGTGATATCCTGCACCATCCGTGCCGTCGTCAGCGCATGGCCGGTGTCGGGATCGATCTCATGCCGGTTCACGCCGCGCAGGCGCACGGGCTGGCCGTTGATGAGAAATTTGCCGTCACGAATCTCAACCTTGCGGAAACCGACCTGGCAACTGTCCGCCTCCACCACATTCCCCTTGTCGTCATTCAACGTCACAACGAGCGTGTAGAGATTCGGCGTTTCCGCCGTCCACTTCGCGGGATTGTTCACGCGGCCTTCCAGCCATGCAAATTTGGGTTCGCCGCGCTGCGGCATCCGGTCGTCGAGGATTTTTGCGCTGAAATTGGGGTTCAAAATCTCCTCCGCATCATGGCACAGTTCTTTTTGAAAGACCGGTTTTTTGTCCGCGTCATATAACTGCGCCCGGACCGTCCAGTTCGCCAGCGAAACATCTTTCGCCGCGAGCATCGGCTTGATTTGCAACATCGCATCCCGGTAATCCGCATCCAAATCCGTCCGCACGGTGAAATCCCGGAGGCGCGCGGCGGCGGTGGAATAAAGATACACACCGCGATAGATGCCGCTCATGCGCCACATGTCCTGGTCTTCCAGATAGCTGCCATCCGACCAGCGATAGACCTCCACTGCGATCTGGTTCGCCCCGGCATGCAAGAAATCCGTCAGGTCAAACTCCGCCGGCGTCCGGCTGTCCTTGCTGAATCCCACGCGTACGCCGTTCACCCAGATGTAAAACGCGCTGTCCACGCCGTCGAAATGGATGAACGTCCGCCGCCCATCCCAATCCGCCGGCAGATCAAATGTTCGCCGATACGAGCCGACCGGGTCGCGCTGCGCATACGCCGTCCAGTTGGCCGGCGGTTCGCCGGTCACGCGCGGCGGATCAATTTTGAAGGGATAGCCCGAGCCCAGATAGATCGGCAGACCATACCCCTTCATTTCCCAATTCGACGGAACCGTGATATTGGTCCAACCCGAATCGTCAAACGTCGTCTCAAAAAAATTGGTGGGCCGTGCTTCCGGTCGTGGCGACCAGTGAAATTTCCATTCTCCCATGAGCGGAAAGTAAAATGGCGAACTGATCGGGGAGTCGTCCAGCGCTTGTTCCACCGTGGGATATGGTATAAAAGTCGCACGCGGCGGCTCCGTGTTGATGTGCAGCACCTGCTCGTTTTCCCAGTCCGGTGACCCGGCGAAAGCCGCCATCCGGCAAAATAGCGCGGTCAGCAAGATGGTCCATTGGGGCGGCTTGAGCATGTCGTGGTGGGAAACATTAACGCTTTTCGGGGTCAACAAGCAATCACGCTGCGGCGAAGGCAACCGGTGCAACGGGCATGGGGTGTTAAAATTTAATGGCTTCAAACGATTGCTGGTCAAAATTTGCCAGCAAAAATCTTGAAACCATTTGTGGTTGAGAGATGATAAAAACAGATGGACATACAAATCATTAAAGACCTCAAACGCCATGACAAAAAATGAAAAAATGGAAGCAGAGTTGGCTCAATTGTTAAATTCAGCGCCAGATTTCAGGCGAAAAATGGTTCTCGAATCTATCGAATATAAATTGGCTATGAAGGCTGGCGCAATAGCAGAAGCCTATGATTTTGCTTATGGAGTAATTATAGGGTCTGGGAAAACTAAAACGGAAGCAAAGCGGAATGCTAAGAAAATAAAAAGGGAAAACTTTTTGCGGACAATAACTGAATAATTTCAATCAAAAAATGAACATACTGGCAACTGTAATTTTTGGAAAAAACCAAATCACCGCGACTTGGAAATTCAAGGATGGCAACCCTCATCCATTTTTAATCATCAACACAGACCAAGACGGAAACGATATTGTCATAAAACTAAATTCAAAATCCATCACGGATGTGGATTTAAAACAAAAGGCATATGTCGGCTCAGTGCGCGCAGAGGATGCATACATTTTAAAAAACGGATAAAACTTCAAATTAGGACACTGCCGGCATGAGTGTCGTTTTGCCATCGGGTCAAATGCCGAGGCCGCCGCTGGAGCGGATGGTCCCGAAGTATAGTCTATGGCGTGTGATACTGTGTTGGCATGCGCGTGTGATGCACAGACGGCGAAAGATTTCAGCGATGCCATAGAATTTTGGAATGGACGCACATTTAATAAAATGAAAAGCGAACTAACTGCAAAACACCTCAGCAATCCTCGAGTCGTTTTTATTGATGACGAGGAATGGTTACACCAATTTCTTGAACCGATGATCAGGAATTATTTCAAGGAAGTTACGCTGTTGAAATTTAGGAATCGGAATGAGGCCTGGCAGGAATTGGTTAGGGTGGACCCCGATCTGCTCATAACGGACTTGCGTAACGATAATGTTCCAACACTTCCTGGGTCCACAAAGGAGGATTTGGGAATGAGTGGTTTTGATTTGCTAAGGCTTCTGGCGGCGAAACAGGTTAAGTATCCCGTGCTGGTCATTTCTGGATGTTTATCGATAAGTGGAATGGAAGGCTTGGCAAAGAAGTGTGCCGGGCCGAATCTAAACGTTTCCTATTTAACAAAACCGCTCACGACAGACCTCCTTTATCAAGGACTTTTAAAGTGTCTTGGCCCAAGTCCTCACTCGAACTTTACGGCATGAAGTCTGTCTCTGGCTTCAATAATAGTTTTTCCGGCAGTCGGGTAGCGAATTTCTGCCCATTTCAGGATTTGACATTTTTTTAGGTTAGACAGCCTTTGTCCAACCCCCTGTGAGAGAGTGGGGGTATGGCTACTGGAAAAATCAGCCGGCTGCCGCGGGAGATCCGCGAGCAGGTGAACGAAAGACTGGCCGCGGGCGAGCCGGGCAACCGGCTCGTGGCGTGGCTTAACGAACTGCCGGCGGTAAAGTTGCTGCTGGCGGCGGAGTTTGACGGCGCGGCCATCAATGAGCAAAACCTGACCAACTGGAAGCGGGGCGGGTTTCGGGAATGGCGGATGCAACAGGAGGTGGCGGCGTGGGGGCGGGTAAACGCAGAGGGGCGGAGGTCGCAGAGCAACGCAGAGGGTGAGGAAACATTCAACGCCCAACGTTCAACGCTCAACGTCCAAGGAGACGGGAAGTTCGTCGGGCCGCAGATCCACCCTATCGAAGGGCAGCCAACAGTCACGGTGGAGCAACTGGTAACGATCGCAGCTTTGCGCTACCTGGCGGTGGTCCGTGAGTGGCAGCAGTCGCCGGTGCCGGCGGAGCGGCGGTGGCGTCAGATGCGGGTGATACTGCACGATGTGATGAAGTTGCAGCGGGGGGAACATCATGAGCAACGGCTGGAACTGGAACTGGAGAAGCTGGAGTTCGCGAAGGAACGGTTTGAGGCGGGGCAGCAGACGGACGTCCGGCGGGTGATGACGGCGTTTTTGGTGGCGGCGAAACAATGGCCGGAGGTGCAGGAGGCGCTGGCCGGGGCGTTCCGGCTGTTCCGTGAGCGGAAGGCGGCGGCCAAAGAGGGAGATAAGACTGAATTGGAGTCAATCAAGGTTAATCAAGGTGAGAAAATTTTCCACGAGGAAGAGCAAACCAAGTTAGTGGGTTGCTCGCCCTCACCTTTATCCTCTCCCTCCGCCTTCGCTGCGCTACGGCGCGACAGGCCGGGGAGAGGAGATGACCTCGCACGGTTTCGGGTTCAAGAAAGCATTGCCACCTCGACAGCGGTGAGTGGAGATCGAACGGATGCAAATAAGACTGAATGGGGGCAAATCAAGGTTGATCAAGGTGGAAAAAATTTCCACGAGGAAGAACAGATCAAGTTAGTGGGTTGCTCGCCCGCATCCCGCCGAGGTCCGAGCCGGACTGGCAGGTGCTCGGCATCCGAACTCGCCGGCCAGAGGCCGGCGCTCCCGGTGGTGGGTGAGCGGATGGATGAGAATTTGGCCAAATTCGGGTCAATCAAGGTTGATCAAGGTGACATTTTTTCCGGAGCGCGGGTCTGTGACCCGCAGGAGCTTGGAATTGCGACAGGCTTTCGGGCTGAACGGGAGCGCCTCGCAAATTTGGTTGGTCCTGCGGGTCACAGACCCGCGCTCCGGGGGCAGTGCCACGATGCGCCTGTGCTGGCGTTATTCCAAAGTCTTTCGGCAGATTTTACATGACTTGTAAGCGCCGGTTCCGGCAAGCTTTTGCCGCACCTCAATGAACCTCTTTGCCGCCAGAATTTTGGCCTTCGCCGGCCTCGCTTCGTTGGCGGTTTCCTGCGCCCAGGTGCGACCGGTGGCGCCAGAAAAAGCCCCCGTTTCAAAAGCTGCCGCGTTACCGGCGTCACCGGCCTCACCGGTTCCAACAGTTCCACCGGCTTCGCCGATTTCGCCGCACTGGACCAACAGTCTGGGCATGGTTTTTGTCCCGGTGTCGGTCGCCGGTGTCAAATTTTCCACCTACGAAACCCGTGTTCGCGATTTCGCCGCCTTCGCCGCCACCAATCCAAAACTGGACGGCACCAATTGGAATCATGCGCTCTATCACGGCGTCACGCCCGTTTCCGCCGGACCGGATTATCCCGTGGTGAATGTAAGCTGGCAGGATGCGACCGGCTTCTGCGAGTGGCTGACTAAAACCGAGCAGGCGGCGGGAAAAATTACCATGCATCAGTCCTACCGCCTGCCGACCGATGAAGAATGGAGCGACGCCGCCGGCATCGGCGGCGGCGAGGTGGGCGCGACGCCGAAGGAAAAAAGCGCCAAATTGGAAAATGTCTATCCGTGGGGCACGCAGTTTCCACCGCCGCCGGGCGCGGGTAATTTCGCCGACCAGGCCGCGCTGAACTATTTCACTAACTGGCCCCACATCGAAGGTTACAACGACGGCTATGTCACGACCGCGCCCGTCGGCAGTTTCACCCCGAACCAGTTTGGTCTTTTCGATCTCGCCGGCAATGCGCTTGAATGGTGCGCGGATTATTATGACGCGGGGCAGGGGCAGCGCGTGCTCCGCGGCGGCGCGTGGATCAACTGCGGCCCCAAAAGCCTGCTGTCATCGTATCGCGAACACGCCGCGCCGCACCGCTGCAGCGTCGTGACGGGTTTTCGTTGTGTGTTGGCGGAAAATCCCTGATTGTCATTTTACATGGAACGCATTTTTGCAACCTACCTCATCGAAACGCCGCTGGCCGTGGAAAAGGCGGCGGCCTCGCTTGCCGGCGAGCAGTCTTCGGGCACCTTTGTGGCCGTGCCGGGCGAGACCGAGGAGTTGAAACAGCGTTTCGCCGCCCGCGTCGAAAAGATCACCCATTTGGAAACCGTCACTGAACCCAGCCTGCCGGGCTTTCGTAGTCAGACCGGAAAATTTCAACGCGCCGAAATCGTAGTCTCGTGGCCGGTGGAAAACATGGGTTGGAATCTGCCGGTGCTGGTGTCCACGATCCAGGGCAACCTCTACGAGCTTTCGCAGTTCTCCGGGTTGAAGTTGATGGACTTGGAACTGCCGCCGTCGTTCGCACAACATTTTCGCGGGCCAAAATTTGGCATCGCCGGCTGCCGCAAGCTGACAAAGGTCGAGAACCGTCCGCTCATCGGCACCATCATCAAGCCCAGTATCGGCCTGACGCCGCAACAAACCGCGGAGTTGGTGAAAACCCTGGCCGAAGCCGGCATCGATTTCATCAAGGACGATGAATTGATGGGCAACCCGCCGCACTCGCCGTTCGATGCCCGCGTGGATGCCATCATGCGCGTGCTCAACGCCCACGCCGACCGCACCGGTAAAAAGGTGATGTACGCCTTCAATATCAGCGATGAACTCGACGCCATGCAGCGCCACTACGAGAAAGTCGTCCAATCCGGTGGCACCTGCGCCATGATTTCGCTCAACAGTGTCGGGCTCGCCGGTGCCAAAAAGATTTGCGATCTCGGTGCGCTCGCCATCCATGGTCATCGCAACGGTTGGGGCATGATGAACCGCCATCCGCTGCTCGGCATCGAGTTTCCCGCGTATCAAAAGCTCTGGCGGCTCGCCGGCGTGGACCAGATCCACGTCAATGGCATCGCCAACAAATTCTGGGAAAGCGACGATTCCGTTGTGCGTTCGATCGAATCCTGTCTTAAGCCGCTGCTGGGCGGGATGTCCGTGTTGCCCGTGCTTTCCTCCGGCCAATGGGGTGGCCAGGCTTGCGAAACGTTTCGGCGTACCCATACGGTTGACCTGTTGTACATGGCCGGCGGCGGCATCATGGCCCATCCCAACGGCCCGGCCGCAGGTGTCCGTTCACTGCAAAAGTGGTGGGAAGCCGCGGTCGAAGGGCTGACGCTGGAGCAGGCCGCCCGGAAATATCCCGAACTCAAAAAATCCGTGGAGAAATTTGGAACCAAAGGCGGATGAGCAAGCTCCTGCTGACATTTTACGGCGATGACTTCACCGGCTCGACCGATGCGCTGGAGCAATTGACGCTCGCCGGCATCCGCACCGCGTTGTTCATCCAGCCGCCTACGCCCGCCCAACTCGCAAAATTTCCCGGTTTGCAGGCCATCGGCATCGCCGGCAAAACCCGTTCGCTGGATCCGCAGGCGATGGAGAAAGAGCTTCGCCGGATATTCCGGAAACTCAAAGCGTTGTCGCCCCGGCACGTTCATTACAAAGTTTGCTCCACCTTTGATTCCTCGCCGACGGTCGGCAGCATCGGGCGGGCAATCGATGTTGGGGCAAAGTTTTTTCCGGGTCCATTTGTGCCCGTGCTGGCGGCGGCGCCGGCGCTGGGACGTTACACAATCTTCGGCCAGCATTTCGCGCGCTACGGCATCGGCAGCGCCGGGCAGATTCATCGCTTGGACCGTCATCCCTCCATCAGCCAGCATCCGGTCACGCCGATGACCGAGGCGGATTTGACGGTGCATCTGGGGCGGCAGACGAAAAAGCGCATCGCGCTGTTTGACATCTTGAGCGTCGCATCGTCAGGGACGGAAGCCCGTGCCGTTCTTCAAAAACTTCTCGTGGAGAAACCGGACGTGGTCTTGTTCGACGCACTTTCCGCCGAACATGTCACTCGCATCGGCGAACTGCTGGAAGGTTTCGCCGGTAACCAGCACCCGTTATTTTCGGTCGGTTCATCCGGGATCGAAACCGCGCTGGCATCACAATTTAATCCCCGTAGCAGCCGGCGTCAGTCGGCTCATTCTAAAAAAATCCTCGCCCACCGCCAAATCCTCATCGGTTCCGGCAGTTGCTCGCCGGTGACCTCGGGACAGATTGCCTGGGCATTAAAGCATGGATTCGCCGAAGTGCCGGTCGATGCCGGTGCCTTGGCCGGCAGAAAGACGGCCGTCTCCGAAATCAAACGCGCCGCCGCGGCCGCTGTAAAAGTTCTCCAGAGCGGTCGCAGCGTCATCGTTCACACGACCAAGGCCGGTTCGGACCGGCGGGTCGCGGCCAAATTAAAAACCGGAACGGCACAGGTTCTCGGCACGGCGCTCGGCGATATCCTGCGCGAGGCCATCAAGCAAAGCGCCGTCCGCCGGATTTGCATTGCTGGCGGTGACACTTCAAGCTACGCGGCGTTGGCGCTGGGGATTGAAACGCTTGAAATGATCGCGCCGTTGACACCCGGTGCGCCGTTGTGCCATGCGCATGCGCCGGGTTCGCCCGCCGATGGCTGCGAAATCGTTTTCAAAGGCGGGCAGGTCGGCGCGGAAAATTATTTTCAAACCGTTCTCAAAGGAAATCTATGAAGAAGAAACGACTCGGCCTGGTACACACCTCGGCCACGCTGGTGCCCGTATTCGCACAGCTCTGCAAAGACAAGCTGCCGGGCGTCGAGGTGTTTAACATCGCGGATGACAGCCTCGTGAAAGGCATTCGTGAGGCTGGCAGTCTTACGGCGCAGATCTCCCGCCGCGTCGCCGGCTATCTGGAATCCGCCGAGCTGGCGGGAGCGGATTACATCATGGTCACTTGCTCGTCCATCGGCCCCGCGGTCGAGGCCGGCGCGAAGCTCATCGGCGTGCCGGTATTGCGCGTGGACCAGCCGATGGCGGACCAGGCGGTTGCCACCGCCAAAAAAATCGGCGTCGTCGCCACGCTGGCGACCACGCTGGAACCGACGGCAGATTTGATCAAGCGTCGCGCCGAAAAGGCCGGGAAGAAAATCGAGCTCACCTCGCGGCTTTGTGAAGGCGCCTTTGAAGCCCTGATGAGCGGCGATGCCGCGACGCACGATGCGAAAGTCGCCGCCGCGCTGAAGGAATTGTCCAAGCAAGTGGAAGTCATTGTGCTGGCGCAGGCTTCCATGGCGCGCGTGGTGGATACACTGGCGCCGGAAGATAAGCGCGTACCAATCCTCGCCAGCCCCGGTATTGCAGTGGATTATCTCGCAACGGTGTTGTGATGAGTTTCTGGCCGCCAGTCTTGGTTGTGCTGACCGTCGCTTTTGCGATTTCCCTGCGCTTCACCAAAACCCTTCGTGGCTACCAGTTCACCGCCTGGATCATCGCGGTCGTCACGGCGGCGATGACTTATCCGACGCATTTTCTTCATGTCGGCGATTTCGACATGATGAACAAATGGGTCATGCTCATCGCCATCCAGATGGTGATGTTCGGCATGGGCACCCAGATGAGCCTGCATGATTTTGCAGGCGTGGCCAAATCACCGCGGGGCGTGTTCGTCGGGATTTTCTGCCACTTCACCGTGATGCCGCTCGTCGGGTTGGCGCTCACAAAAATCTTCCATTTCGAGCCGGAGATCGCGGCAGGCATCATCCTCATCGGCTCCTGTTCCAGCGGCCTGGCATCCAATGTCATGGCCTACATCGCCAAATCCAACCTCGCGCTCTCGGTCACGGTGACGGCGGTGACCACGATGATCGCACCCATCATGACACCGCTCTGGATGAAACTGCTCGCCGGCACGATGGTCGAGGTCAGCTTCTTTGCCATGATGGTGGATATCATCAAAATCGTGCTGGTGCCGATCGGCGCGGCGTTGTTGCACGATTATTTGAAACACGCTTCGGCTTGCGGAAGAATGATTGTTCTGGTCATCGCGGCCATTGCCGTCTCCTGGCTGGCTTTCCTGGTTTGTGGCGGCTGGGAAATGTTGAAAAACCATTTTGCCGGCAACGCGCTGACCGCCATCGGCCTCCTCGGGTTCCTGTTAAGCGCATTCGTCATCGGCGTCGTCTACCACGCGCTGGCCAAGCGGGCAGCGTGGCTTGACCGTTTCATGCCGACGTTCGCCATCATCGGCATCCTGTATGTCACGGCCATGACCACGGCATCCGGCCGCGATAATCTGATGAAGGTCGGCTATCTCTTGTTCATCGCCGCCATGTTGCACAACTTGGCGGGCTATTTCTTCGGCTACTTTTTGAGCCGGGGCGCCGGGCTGGACAAAAATTCCGCTCGCAGCATCGCCTTCGAGGTTGGGTTGCAAAACGGCGGCATGGCGAGCGGCCTCGCCAGCGCCATGGGCAAGCTGGGCACCGTCGGCCTCGCGGCGGCGATCTTCATCCCGTGGATGAACATCAGTGGTTCCATCCTGGCAAATTACTGGGGTAAACGTCCGGCGAAGTGAAAGGGGGAACAGTATGCAAAGCGCGATCCGCCAAATTTTATCCTCTCCGTTCCGCCCGGCTGCGA
>DATHQS010000037.1:0-4591 GCA_035482455.1 Candidatus Acidiferrales bacterium
CTTCATCACCCTGCGTATCGACTTCGCGTTCCAGTTCGACGATGCGCTGTTCATAAGCGCGGATGCGTTCATGCAAGGGCGCTTGGATCTTCACCAGCCGCGACTCCATTTCTGCGAGCGCCAGTTGGGCTTCCTGATGCGTCTCCAGCAGCGCGTTGCGCTGCGCGTAGAGGCCTTGCACGAGGCTTTGTTTCGCAAATTCAGTCAGCTCGGGCATGATTTTTTCGCGCAACATCTGGCCTTGTTGACCGGCCATGGCCTCGGCCACGAGCGCCCGTTGTTTCCATTCCAGGACGGACACGGATTCGGGCTGCGCAGCGTCCGTCAACCTGGCCACGGTGTTGGCGGGGCGGATGGCGCGGACCTCCGTGGCCGTGCGCCGCCACATCAGAAATATTCCCATCGCCAATAACGCGCTGATCACGGCGAGCAGACCCAGAATCCAGCCAAGGGCATGATTGGAATCCTCCGCGGGTTTGACGGCCGGAGTTGGGACGGGTTGCGTTGCCGATGCGAGGGTGGCTGTCGGCATGGCCGTCGGCGTTACGGCTGCAGCCGCTTTGGCTTGCGGTTCGGCAGCGGGCGTTACAGGCTTGGGGACGACTGCCATCGCACTCGCCAACTGGATCTGGTTCGTCGAAGTCAGAACGAGTTCCAATCGCCCACGAAAGTCCGTGATGCGTCCGGTCACGATGATGCGCTGGCCGAGGTACTTTTCAAAGTTTGGGAAGTCGTTGGTGTGGGCGCCCCGCACCACGCAATTGAGCGGCGAGTTCGGAAATTTCTGGTTCAGATGCAGCAACCAGATGGATGACCGGAGCGCCACCCCCACCACCTTGTCGGTGACGACGACCTGCTGGTTCAGGTAATTCGTGGCATCAATCGCCGAGATTTCCGGCAAGGAATTGGATTGAGCCAACGCACCGGGTACCAACCCTAAAATGGCCAAAAAAGCCAATAAACAAAGAGATTTTGAAAACCGCATGGAAGCATTAAATAGCGCAATATATGGGGCTTGTCAAGGTTAAACCACAACCGGTAGCGGTGTTTTCAGGGCTGCATCTCGGGCTTTTCGACGGGTTTTGGTTGTTTGACCGGCCAAAATATTCCATAGTAAGTTTTCATGAGTGAAGCGATCCAGTGGCCCGGCGGCGATTTTACCCTCCAGCAAGCGGCGGATTTGAATCCGTCCATTCCCCAGGCGGCGCTCCGCAAACAATTGGCGGATGCCATCGCGGCCAAAACCATCCTCCAGACCAAGAAGGGCGATGGCAAAATCAAAGGCCAGTTCCTGGTGGTAAAGCCGGCGGGTGCGGCGGATGCGCCGGTGGCTTGACCGGCCGGGAATTTTACAACAGGCTTTGCGGGACCTTCACAATGTTCTAACCTAGGGCAATGGCGAAAACAAAATTCATCGAGCTGCCGGGCTGCGACCTCATCCCCATCATCTATGAGGACCGCTCGGTGCTGGCCATCGACAAGCCGCGCGGCTGGATGCTCGTGCCCGATTCCTGGCGCAAGACGAACTGGAATTTGCAGACCGCCATCGATTCCTCCATCCGCGCCGACGATTTCTGGGCGCGCTCGCGCAACCTGACCTACCTGCGCCACGTGCACCGGCTCGATGCCGACACCAGCGGCGTCATGCTCTTCGCCAAAAGCGAGGGCGCCATGCGCGCCATGGGTGACATGTTTGAATCCCGCAGCATGGAGAAGACCTACCTCGCGATCGTCGAAGGCGTGCCGAAGGAAAAGGAATGGACCTGCGACCTGCCCATCGGACCCGATCCCCTCAAGTTCGGCAAGATGATGGTGGACCGTGGTGAAGAGGGCAAGGAAGCCGAGACGCATTTCCGCGTGCTGACCGCCAACGAGCGCTTCACGCTGATCGAAGCGAGCCCGTTGACCGGCCGCACGCATCAGATCCGCCTGCACCTTGCGGAATCCGGCAGCCCCATCATGTGCGATGAGATTTACGGCCGCGTGGAGAAGGGCTTTCGCCTCGGCCTGCGCGCCGTGCGGCTCGCCTACAAGGACACGTTCACGCGCCGTCCGGTGAGCATCATCGCGTCAGCGGAAAACTTTCTGAAAGAATTCGGTTTCAAAATGTCACCGGAGTTGCAATCGGCCAAATGGGTGCGCCCCCGCTTCATCCCGAAGGAAGAAAAAGGGCAGGGCACCAAGCCGCCGCTGGCCGCCGCCAAACGCGCGACCACCGGTATTGTCAAAGAGCAATAAAACCTTTCGCTTTCGCTGTCGGTTTCAAAGTCTCAATAGTGCACGCTGCAGCCGTACGGCTTCGTCTGGGTGACGGTCACCGGTTTGCCGGCCAGCAGCTCGTCCACGGCGGCGCGCACGTAATTCTTCGCCGTGCGCGGATCGCCGAACGGTTCCGGGCGGTCATCCATCGCGCCGTTGTAGGCCAGCGTGCCGTCCGCGGTCACCACGAACACATGCGGCGTGGTCTTCATGTCGTAGAGGCGGCCGATGGTTCCGGCCGTGTCATCGATCCACGCCGTCGCGTTGATCTTCAGGTCCGTCCATTCCTTCTGCGCCTTTGCGGCCGTGCGATGGCTGGAATTTTTCGCGTTCACGGAATTCACCAGCAGCCAGACCACGCCCTTCGCGGCGAGGTCCTTCTGCAACTCCTGCACCGCGCCCTTGTATTGGTTGTGGCAGAAAGGGCAGTCCGAGTTGTACGACTCGATCACCACGATCTTCCCTTTGTAGTCCGAGAGCTTCACGGTTTTGCCGTTGATATCCGTGCCGGTGAAATCCGGCGCCGGCTTGCCGATCTCGACCGCGAACGCCGCCACCGCCACCGTCAGCGCGGCCAATATTGCCAGGGTCTTTTTCATAAATTTCCTATGGTTCAGGTTCAAAGAATCAGACGTGATTCGCAGGTGTTCGGTTCAAAGAAAATTCACTTCGCGGCCTGGCCCAGCGCGTCCAAAATGATTTTGCCATAACTGGAGGACAATTGTAACGGGGACGGCTGCGGCAGGACCATGGGCGGCCCATCGGAGCTTTTGGGATAAACCAGCACGAGCGGCACGCCGGCACCGCCGTATTTTGAGATTTCTTCCGTGATCGCCTGCGGTGTGCGCGTGTAATCCGCCAGCAGCACGACGGCGTTCAATTCTTTGCGCCTCGCGGCAACGGCCTCGCTCTCCAGCGCCGGCTTCACGATGGCATTGCAGGTCACGCACCAGGCGGCGGTGAAGTCCACGACCACGATCTTACCCTCCGCGCGCGCGGCGGCGACGGCTTCCGGCGACCACGGTTGCCACGAAGTTTTGTCCGACGGTTTCACCGCTGCATCCGTCTCGGAGATCATTTCCCGCCAGTGCAAGTGGCCCTCCAGCGCATAGGCGTAGCCGCCGATCAACAGGATCAGGGCCGTCGCCAGCGCCGCGCCTTTGCGCGTGCGGCCGCGTTGGAAAAATTCGCCAAAAATCCACGCGGCGAAAGCGGTGATCACCAGAAACACGCCCAGCCACAAAACCCGCGGGCCATAATCGGCGGCGGCGACACAGAACAGCCACACCACCGTCGCCAGCATCGGGAAGCCCATCGCGATCTTGAATTTTTCCATCCACGCGCCCGGCTTCGGCAAAAATTTCAGCAGCGCCGGGTTGCAGCTCAGCACGACATACGGCGCGGCCAAACCCAGGCCGATCGTCAGAAAAATCAGGACGATGACCGGTGCGGTTTGCGAAAATGCGAAGCCGAGGGCGTCCACCAGGAACGGCGCGGTGCACGGCGTCGCCAGGATCGTCGCCAGCAGGCCGTTGAAAAAGGCGCCGCTCGCGCCGTGACGCCCGGCCAGTTCGCCGGCGGCGTTCAGGGCGCGCCCGCCGATCACCACTTCAAAAACCCCAAAGAGATTCAGCGCCACCAGCGTCACCAGCGTCGTCAGGCAGACGACAAAAATCGGGCTCCCAAATTGCATGCCCCAGCCCGCGTGATGCCCCGCCGCCTTCACCCCGATGATGATGCCGGCAAAGGCCAGAAACGAAACCAGCACGCCCAGCGCATAGATGAAACCCAGGTTGCGCACGCGCCGCGGTTCGCTGCGCGCCTCGCTCACGAAGCCCAAAATTTTCAGCGCGATCACCGGCAACACGCACGGCATGATGTTCAAGATCAGCCCACCGATGAACGCATACAGCAACATCATCCCGAGCGAAACCGGCGCTTTGCCCGTTGGTGGGGCAGGGGCGCCCGCATCCATTTTTACCGCTCCTGAAGTCGCCGCTGAAGTCGTCTTTGTCGCCGGAGCAGTTGGCCCGACCGGCATGGTCACGTTGAAGCCTCGGCGCTGATGGTTGCCCTCGATGACCATCAACCCGCTGATTTCCTTCGGCCAATCGCCCGAGAACAGCGTCACCACCTTGCGCAGGGCGAATCCTGCCGCATCCGGAACCTTCTCCGTGGCCGACGCCACCTCAAACGCATTATTCGCCTCCGGGAAAAATTCCGCCTTGTCGACCGGGATGACGTCAGCCGCCGTTTGCTGCCCCTTGATGACCACCGTCCGCGTTTTGTTGGTGGGTGCCGCCAGCGGCTCCCAGCCCGCTTGAAAGGTGAA
>DATHQS010000038.1:0-12298 GCA_035482455.1 Candidatus Acidiferrales bacterium
CTGCGGGTTGCCGGTGACATCGTGATAATTTTTGTAGCTCGTGGCGGCGGCGACGAGCAGTGTGACGGAATCAGCACCCGCGACGATGATTTTGTCCTGCTCCGGGAATATTTTTCCCTGGCTGGGGAGCACGCAGACGCGCGCCTGAAATTTCAACGCGCCCTTGATGCCGTGAGCCTCCCCGTTGGTACCGTTCATCACCAGTGATGCGCCGTTGGTCATGCCCAGGAACGGTAGGCGGCCGTTCAGCTCCACGCCCACATCCGTCTTCTGCGGTGTGGCCATCCCGGCGGTGAAGGCGATCTGCCCCGGCTTGTCGGCGGTGAGCCGGATGACGATCACCTGGTCAACCGCACTGGCAAAGATTTCGCGTTTGAAATGCACGCCATTCGCCGTGTAACTCACGGAGGCGACGGCGGTGTCGAGGTTGAGGTCCCGGCGATAATCGTAGACCGGCAGATTCACCGGAAAATCCAGGTACAGGTCGCCCAGCGTCTCGTAAGGCATTTCGCGCACCGGCACGGCCATCATCTTCTGGCTGACGACCGTGAACGCGTCATCATATTTGCCGTCGAAAATGAGCTGGCGCGCGTCGGGCAGGGCGGCGAGCGCGTTGGTGTTGTTCGGGTCATACGGCCCGCCCGCCCAGAGCGTTCCTTCGTTGAGTTGGAGATGTTCGCGTTCCGCGCCGCCAAAGATCATCGCCCCCAGACGCCCGTTGCCGATGGGCAGCGCCTCCGTCCACTTCGTGGCGGCGCTGGTGTAGTACAACGTCAGCGGCGAAGCCGGTTCTGCCGCGCGGGCGGACGGATGCAGGATGGACAGGGCCGCGAACGCGGTAAAAAAAATGCAGGGCAGTGTTGGCATGGGCAAATTTTCGCCAGCCCCGCCCCGCACTCAAGCTAATACTTGTTCTACGGCACGCTCGGGCGTCCCGGGCTGGCCACGGTCTGTACCGTGGCCGTCGCGGAGGTGAGGCCGTCCGCGCTCGCGGTCAGCTTGATTTCCCCGGAGGTTTTGCTGGATTGCACGATGATCTGCGCCAGCCCGTTGAACAGGCTGCGCGACCACGGCGCGGCCACCGGTTCGCCGGTGATCTCGACGTTCACGTCGGGGTTCAGGCCGCCTGTGCCGGATTCGTTCCGCACGCCCACGGCGATCACATTGTCGCCCGCGTGCAGCTGCTTTTTGATGTCAAACACCGGCTGGGCCGACCAGTCGCGCGATTCGCCCACGCGCACATTGTTGACGAAAATCCAGCCACGATCATCGATACCGGCGAAGCGCACCGCAATGCCCGGGTTCTTCAGGTCGTCCTCAGTCAGTTTGACGTGGGCGCGATAGACCGCTGATTCGCCCTCTTTCAAGATCATGTCACCCGTATCACCGTCGGTCTGGGGCTTGATGGTGTTCCAGGTTGAATCGTCAAAGTCCGGCGCATATTCAGGCACCGTCGCATTGCGGCCGTTGGGGATCGTGGTCAGCTTCCAGCGCCAGTCGTTGACCGGGATGGAATGCACCGGCATGTTTGGGATGAAAGTATCCGGCTCATGGCAGCTCGGGTCGCCGTTGCCCACGCCCAGGATCTTGCCGTCGCCGCTCGCTTCAAAATGGATCATGTTCTGCGCCACCGGCACCGCGCGGCCCCGCGCGTCCGTCGCGGAAACGGTGAACACGCTCACGTCCTCGCCGTCCGCGTTGATCGAGGACCGGTTCGGCGTCAACTGTACCGCCACCGCGTCGCCTGTCGTTTCAATCTTCTGTTCCGCCACCACCTTGCCGTCGTTATAACCCTTCGCGCTCAGGATGCCCGGCGCGTATTTCACCTGCCATGATACTTTGTAATACGGCTTCACCGTCTGTTTACCAAGCGATTCGCCGTTCAGGAACAGTTCCACCTCCTTGCAGTTGCTGAACGCATCCACCCGGATTTCCTGGCCTTCCTTGCCCGCCCAGTTCCAGTGCGGCAGCAGGTGCAACACCGTGTTCGTCGTCCACCACGCCTGGTAATAATAGAAAATGTCCTTCGGAAATCCGCACACGTCGATGATGCCGAAATGTGAATTGACGCACGGCCACGCATACGGCGTCGGCTCGCCGCGATAATCAAAGCCCGTCCACACGAAACCGCCGCTCAGCCACGGACGCGTGGCGAAGACGCTGTACCATTCCTCGGCCGTGTTCGCCCAGCTCGGCGCGTTGTCATCATACGCGCTCACATAACCGCGCTGCTTGTCATTCTCGTAGATGCCGCGCGTGCTCACCGTGCTGCCTTGCTCCGTGCCCACTTCCGGCTGGTTCGGATGCTTGCGGTGGTAGCTGTCCATTTCCCGGCCGTACTGGTTGCTGTTTTTGCCGATATGATAATTCCAGCCGCGCACCTGCAACGTCCCCGGCAGGCCGGTGAAGACATCGCCGACGCTTTCCGCCGCCGTGACCGGACGCGTTGAATCCATCTGCAGCAGCTTGTTCTGCATCGTCAACCCGACCATGCCGCTGACCGGCTGCGTCTGGGTGCTTTCTTCATTGCAGATGCTCCAGATGCCGACGCTGGCATGGTTGCGGTCGCGGCGGATGAAATCCTCAAACCGCTGCATGTTGGCCTCGTCGCTGCCGAGCAGCCGGTTTTCGTCCATCACGATCATGCCCAGGCGGTCGCACGCCTCCAGCAATTCTGTCGTGGGCGGATTGTGCGAAGTGCGGTAGGCGTTATCGCCGAACTCCTTCAGCTTCGCGATGCGGAAATATTGCAGGGCATCCGGCAGCGCCGCGCCCACGCCCGCCATGTCCTGATGATTACAGGTGCCTTTCAATTCATACGGCTGGCCGTTCAGCAGGAAGCCCTTGTTCGTATCAAACGCCACCGTCCGGATGCCAAACTCGGTCTCCTTGCGGTCAACGGTCTTACCCGCCACGGAAACCGTCGTCACCAGCTTGTACAGCTTCGGCGATTCGGGCGACCAAAGCGCCGGCGCGGAAACGCTCGTATCCAGCTTCAATGTCCGCGTGGCCAGGCCCCGGACATTTTCCGTCTCGTCATCCTTCGCCACCACTTTTCCGTCCGGCGAGATGATTTCGCATTTCACCGTTGCCTTGGCGGCGTTCGTCAGGGTATTGAGCAGGCTGGCCTCGATGTTGATCTTCGCCTTGCCCTGCGGAATGTTGTTTTTGAACTGGCTGTACACGAAGATGCCGTCCGGCGCGATGGCCACCGGCGCGGTCTTGTCCAGCCAGACATGGCGGTAGATGCCGGCGCCTTCATAGAACCAGCCCTCAAACTTGGTCGCGTCCACCTTCACCGATACCGTGTTCGTGCCGCCGATATGCGTGATGTCCGTGATATCGCAGCGGAACGGAAAATATCCGCTCTCGTGCCGGACCATCTCCCAACCGTTGACCCAGACGGTCACATCGCGAAAGGCGCCGTCGAATTGCAGCCAGATGCGCTTGCCGGCATCGGCGGCCGGCAATTCAAACGTCCGGCGATACCACCCGGTGCTGTTCTTGGGAAAGCCGGGCCCGACCGGTTTGAAGCCGTGGCTCGTGTCCGCGGCCTTGTCGAACGGCAGCTCGATCGCCCAGTCATGCGGCAGGTCGATGGACCGCCACGCCTGGTCGCCGAACCGTTCCGCCGCCGGCCCCGTGCTCTGGCCCGCCTTGTCGAGGCGCAACACATTCGGCCAGTCGTCGCCCATGTGAAACTTCCAGTTCGCATCCAGCGACAGATGTTCGCGCGGTGCATCCGCCGCGAATGAATTGAAACTGAAGGTGACCGCCGCGACCGCAAGCAGTTGCCAAAGTGCCGGTTTGAGGAATTTCATCCGGGAAATTTGGGCAAGTTCACGCCGTGAGGCAAATCCATTTGATAACTCTTTTGGGTGAGGCCGCACCACCGGTTTTGATGGCCCGCTCCCGTCGTTCTCGTCCTCGTCCTCGCCCCCTGCCGTGCCTGATGGCCGGTGCGGCACGCACTTTCCGCCAGAACCAGCGCAGCGAAGTTCTGCGCCCTTGCTCAGCTTTCAACCTGCAACGGCGCGTTCAAAACCGCACATCCCAAGGCAATGCCTCATCCGTTTGCGGCGCGGCCGCCTGCGGCGTAATCCTCTGGGCCGCCAGCGAGTCGGACACGATGCTGTAAAGCTCGTAAAATCCCACCCGGCTGACGGCCTCAAAAATATCCGTCACGTGTGCGGTGCCATGAAATTTCATGCGATTACACCGTTTGATCATCTCCGCCGCCAGCGCGGGATGTTGGTTGACCAGTTCCACCACCTGGTCGATGTCATGGTCGGAATCCTGGAAAACCGAGAGCAGTTGCATCGCCAATACGGCGTCCAGTGCTACGGCGGCGGTTTGCAGATGGGTATGGTTGGCAGTTTGCATGATTGTGCTTCAAAAAGTAGTTACACCCGCTTCATCGGCAATCGGTTGAAGAAATGAAATGATTTTTTCCGGCATCCCGCCACAGACGCCGGCGGCGTCCCCATTCGCAAAATCGCTAACTCATCAACTCTCTAATTCATTCATTGTCTTCCCCCCTCCGGCACGACATATTCCGCCTGTCACCGGCCTGGGCGGCGGTGTGGGGAACCCGCAATATGCATTCAAGGACATGAACCGCCAGTACCACGACTCCATCAAGGCCCTGATTCGGCCCGTGGTCATCCGCGACCGGCTGGTCCGGGTCGGCCAACAGACCGATGGCGCCTATGTCGTTCCCGAACGCGTTCTCCAGCAGACCGGGGTCTGTTACAGCTACGGCGTCTCTGACAATGTGGACTTCGACCTCGCCTACCACCGCCTCACCGGCAACCCCGTCCACCTCTACGACCCCACGGTCGAAGCGCCGCCGAACCTGCCCGCAAAATTAACATTTCACCGCCAGGGCATCAGCGCCGTCAAAGCCGGTGCCTGCGATAACTACCTTGCCCACCTCAAGGCCAACCAGGACGACCAAAAGAAAGTCCTCCTGAAGATCGATGTCGAAGGCGCGGAATACGAATGGCTGCTCCACACCGGCCTCGCGGAAGTGGCCAAGACCGCCGTCTGCATCGTCCTGGAATTTCACTGGATCCACACCAACCAAAAAATCTTCGTTGAGTGCGTGGAAAAACTGAAGACCCGCTACCACCTCGTGCATTTGCACTGTAACAACTGTGTCGGCTCGGTGGCCGGCCTGCCGGAGGTGCCCGAGTTGACCTTTGTCCGCCGGGACGCCGCCACTTTTGGCGGCCCGGTCAAAGTAAAATACCCGATCCCCGGCCTCGACTATCCCAACGCGCGCGGCCTCCCCGAACTCACCATCGACTACCGTGCCGGACATTTAAAATTGATTAGCCAGGTGCACCGCCACCTGCGCACCACGGTGAAAAAGATTATCCGGCGCTAAGACGGCTTACCCCAGCGCCAACGGCGCGTCCCCATTCCAGCCTGGGGCAACGCCCCAGGAATCGATCCGCAAACATTCATGAGGGCTGAAGGCCCGGCCTATGTTTTGCCTTCTTGATTTGTTTGCGCGACATCTACCAAAGTTGTTTCCTGTTCAGCAATTCAGGGCACCTTGACTCTTTTCAAAACCGTGTTAAAACCAGCTCACACCATCGGTCACAGTGCGGGAAACAAACAAATGGAAAAACGGAAATCACCAAGGCACCCATGAAGGGTATTCATTCAATTTTAAGGCGGGTACTGATCCTCGGCATTGCCATCCTCACCGTTGCTAGCACCACCCGCGCCCAGTCGCTCAGATCCCCCGATGACCCGCGCGACATCGAGTTTTTCATCGAGGTGACCAACAATAACATCGGCACCACCAATACCGCCCTGCATCTCAATGTCAGCTCCGGTGTGCCGCAATATTATACTGTGCAGGAGAGTGACCCCAAGTACGGCCCGACGCACAGTTGGATCCCGTGGACTACCAGCAACATCACGGTCAATCTTGGGACAAATGAAGGCCTGCACGAATTTTGGGTCGGTTTGAAAGGTGCATTGGATGATGGCAGCATAAGGTGGGTATGGAAGCAGTTGGATCTGCATACCCGGCCACCGCCATTGACCATCACCAGTCCGACCAATGGTACTGTCGATGTGCCGATGATTCAATTGATGGGCTATAGCCCCGTGGAGTTGGAGACGATTAGTTATGTCTTGAGCAACTCGTCGGGAACGGTCACTGGTGGGCAACTCGACGGACGAATCCTGGTGAATCCGAATTATGACATGGGCGCAATGCGGTACACCTCCTGTACCTTTCAGGCTTACGACGTAACGCTGGCCAAAGGCGTGAACACGTTTACGCTGCACGCCACCGACCTGGCCGGCAACGTCGCCACGCTTGTCACCAATATCACCTTTGATAACTCGGCCAAAACCGAGCCGCCCGGGTTTAAGCTCGATTCGCCACAAGACGGGCAAAGTCTTAGCGGCTCGGAATATGATTTGCGCGGGCCATCTGATGACCCGACGGCTGATGTCACGGCTCTCGTTTGTAATGACGAAGGAAAATCCACACGGCTGAAAGGGGCCATTGAGCGAAATAGCTATCTTTGGGTTGAGCATATCCCGGTAATGAAGGGGAGGAATTTCGTCACGGTAATCACAACCGATGCCGCCAACAATTCCAGTCTCACCAACATCATGATCACAAAAGCCGCCGGTGAGTTGTATATGGATCCCGTTGCTGATCCACAACAGCTTTGGCAGCCCAGCATCACCATCACAGGTTTTTCTTCGCGGCCAGACCGTCCGGTTACGGTCAATGGCGTGACCGCAAAAATGAATCCTGACGGCCATTGGGTGGCAACCGGCGTGCCGGTCAATTCTCCTAACGGCGGCACTGCCACCTTTGACATCAAATCCGGTTCCGATGACGGCGACGATGATGTGCCAACTAATTCCTGGGTGCCTGCTGTTTGGAGCCATCCCGACGAAAACGAATCGTTGAGTGCCGGAATATCAATGCCGTCGGCCGGCACCAATGAATACAATCACTACCGGGTTTATCTCGGCTTCACCAACACCTCTGGCCAGCGTATCCCGAATTTAACTTGGATGCTGCCGAGAGAAGAGTCTCGGTTCAACTTGCATCTCTATGACCAGACCGGTCGTGAGGTCGGACGGGGAGGATACATGTTAAAATTTGGCCAGCCATTGGTGACCAATGTGAACATTCACCATTTGGGAGAAAGTGAGCTGGCCAATTTCGACGGCATCATCGATTTTCCAAGCAACTCAACCGTCCGTGTCGCTGACCTGAATTTGGACCAATATTTTCCCCTGACTCCACCCGGTCAATACCGTCTGGAAGCCGGGTTGCGGCTTTACAAGATTGCCGGGGACGGCCGGTTGGTTCCCTTTGAATTCCCCGCGGTCTCGTTGTTGCTACAGGTCATTGATCAGCCGTCCGAGATGGCCTTTTATCTGAAAGATATTCAGCGTC
The DNA here is from genome assembly GCA_035482455.1 of Candidatus Acidiferrales bacterium. GTDB lineage: Bacteria > Verrucomicrobiota > Verrucomicrobiia > Limisphaerales > UBA11358 > UBA11358. The sequence goes on from DATHQS010000038.1 coordinate 7,442, forward strand.
AGGGCCGGCTCATATGGGGCGCGGAACGGTATGGCCTGCGCTTGGGCGTGGTCCACACAATGGAATCAAGCCGGATCGGCAATGCCAATCAAATCGAGATTTTCACCCAGAATGTTGGCGCCAATGATTATCGCGACTGGGTTTTGCGGCTCCCGCCCCAGAACGAGCAGTTTGACATGACGCTTTATGATGTTCGTGGGAAAGAAGTCCACAAGACGGGCTTGGGTAATCAAATGGGGCAACCGTTATCGCTCGACGGTCGGGACCTGCGTAAAACAACCAGCATGATGGATGGGCTTTTTGGTAACAACGCTTCAAATATTCGTAGACTCAGGCCAATAAATGTTGCTGCCAACGATGCTGCAGAATGCGGCCAGTTCAATCTGAATGACTATTTTGAAATCAAGACGCCGGGCAAATATGAGCTAAAATATCAGCAACGCTTTTACCGGCGGAACACCAACTCGGTCCTGACCGGTATCATGATGCCATGGGTAACTGTCCCGCTCGTATTCACTAATGTGCCCGGTAAGTAGTTGGGGATGGGTTGGTCATTCAGTCTTGGTGGAGAATAGAAATGTTGCCAGGGCAGTGTTAGCGGCTGGGAACTTTCCGCCATCCCTCCACCCCACATATTTCATGTCCCCAACCCCCGTTTTCTGCTAAATTTTCCCCATGGGCGAACTCGATAAACAGCTCGATAAATTTTTGCGCAAAAAGCCGAAACTCGACAAGGGCGTCTACCTCGCCAGCACCGCCGTCGTCCTCGGCGACGTGACCCTCGGCGCGCATTCCAGCGTCTGGTATGGCGCGGTGCTGCGCGGCGACATCAACCGCATCGTCGTCGGCCATCATACCAACGTGCAGGACAACGCCGTGTTGCACCTCGCCGACAACTTCCCCTGCGTGCTCGGCAACTGGGTCACCGTCGGCCACAGCGCGGTTGTCCACGCCTGCAAGGTCGGCGATGAAGTCCTCGTCGGCATGGGCGCGATCATCCTGGACGGCGCGGTCATCGGCAAACAATCCATCATCGGCGCGAAGGCCCTCGTCACGCAGGGCACCAAGATCCCGCCCGGCTCGCTCGTCCTCGGCGCTCCCGCCAAGGTCGTCCGCAAACTGACCAAAAAAGAACGCGCCGGCCTCAAATGGTGGGCGGAAAAATACGTGGATAACGGCGCTTACTGCCTGAAACACCAGATCAACATCGGCCACCCCAGGTAGGGACATCGCGCTGCGATGTCCCCGCCCGAGAAGCGAAGCTGAGGGCGGAACTAACGTGGTAAGGCGTGTCTTTCTTTCTGGCTTTGGTGGCCGCCACAATTTTTAGCTGGCAATTAGCCCCTCCAACGAGAATAAATTTCCCCGGACAAATCTAAAATGAACCCACCACTTGCCGGCAAAATCGCATTCATCACGGGCGGAGCCCGGGGCATCGGTCGCGCCTGCGCGTTGAAACTCGCCGGCGCGGGTTGCGACGTCGCCATCGCCTACCACAACAGCCACGACGAGGCCGATTCTGTCTGTGCCGCCATTCGCGCAATGGGCCGCCGCGCGATGGCCGTACAGGTGGATGTCAGCGACCCCGCCAGCCTCGCCGAGGGCTTCGCCGAATTCCGCAAGCAGTTCGACCGCGTGGACATCGTCATCAGCAACGCCGCCATCGGCGTCCTCAAGCCGGCGATGGAGATGACCCTGAAACATTTCCGCCGCTGCATGGAGACCAATGCGCTTGCGTTGAATTCCCTCGCGCAAAACGCCGTGCCCATCATGCCGGCAGGTGGTTGTTTCATCGGCCTGTCCAGCCTCGGCTCCGTGCGCGCCATCCCGCAGTACAGCTTCATTGGCGCGTCCAAGGCCGCCCTGGAATCGCTCGCGCGCGGGCTCGCGCAGGAGCTTGGCCACACCAAAAAGATCCGCGTCAACATCGTCAGTGCCGGCGTCGTGGACACCGATGCCCTGAAATATTTCCCGAACCGCGAGGAGCTGCTCGCCGAATACGCCCGCCGCACGCCGCTCGGCCCCACGCTCAGCACGGAGCAGGTGGCCGATGCTGTTTTCTTGCTCTGTCTACCCGAAGCCGCCATGATTACCGGCCATACTTTGGTTGTGGATGGCGGTTTCTGCATATCAGGATGAACGACCCCAAAATGAGTGACGCCGGCCTGTCCGGCGGTGTGGCCATGGTCACCGGCGGCAGCCGGGGAATCGGCCGCGCCATCGTCGAAATCCTCGCCGCCTCCGGCATGGAAGTCGTTTTCACTTATCGCGATAATGCCGCCGCCGCCGCCGAGGTCCTCGCCGCCAATCCCGGCCAAACCATTTCCGCCGAGAAGGTGGATGTGCGCGATTCCGCCGCCTGCACCGCGTTCGTGGAAAAGATCGTCGAACGCACCGGCAAGATCGACCTTCTCGTCAACAACGCCGGCGTTACCCGCGACAATCTGCTGGCGATGCTGGAAGATGACGACGTGAAGGCCGTCCTCGACACCAACGTCACCGGCACTTTCAACATGACGCGTGCCGTCGCCCCGCATATGATATCCAAGCGGCGTGGCAACATCGTCAATATCAGCTCGGTTTCCGGCGAGAAAGGCGGGCGCGGCCAGACGAATTATGCGGCGAGCAAAGGCGCCATCAACGCCTTCACCAAGGCGCTGGCCGTCGAGCTCGCGCCGCGCGGCATCCGGGTCAACGCGGTTGCGCCCGGCGTCATTGAGACCGAGATGTCGCGTACTGTCCGCGAACTCGCCGGTGACCAGGTCCAGGCGAAGATTTTGTTGAAGCGCATCGGCCAGCCGGAAGATATCGCCAACGCCGTCTGGTTTTTGAGTTCCAAGTTTGCCGGCTACATCACGGGCGAGATTTTGCACGTGGACGGCGGGTTCAAGATGGATTGACTGTGACCGATTGAAATTATGAGCAACGAAAACATCACGCAGGAAGAAATCTCGGCCATGTTCCCCAAGGCGGCCGAAATGATCGCCGACGCGCTTGGCTGCGACCTCGAGAAGGTCCAGCCCACCACCTCGCTCATCAACGACCTCGGCGCGGAGTCCATCGATTTCCTCGACATCATCTTCCGCCTCGAGCGCGGCTTTAAGGTGAAGATCCCCCGCGGCAAGATCGTCGAGCAGGCGCGCGGCCCGCTGTCCGCGGCTGAATTCGAGGCCGGCGGCATCCTGACCGAGGCCGGCGTGGCGCGGTTGAAGGTCTATCTCAGCGAAGTCCCTCCCGACCGTTTCCAATCTCCCCTGAAGGTGTCGGAAATCCCGAAGCTGTTCACCACGGAAACCTTTTGCAAGCTGGTCATCCGCCAACAGCGCGCGGCACCGGCGGGCGAAACTCCGGCGGCCTGAGCGCCAATTTGCATGGACGGGCATTTTCGCGCATTTTCCTTCGTGGACCGGATCACCCGTCCCGGCATGAACGTGCGCGGCCTTTATCAGATTCCCTCCGGCATCGCTGAATTCCCCCTCGCGCTCGCGGCCGAGGCCTGTGGCCAGCTCGCCGCGTGGACGGGCATGGCGGCGCACGATTTTAAATTGCGTCCCGTCGCCGGCATTGCCCCGGTCGTAGAACTTCTCGCCCCGGTTCGCCCCGGCCAGTTGCTCGAACTCGAAAGCGACATCGATAGCCTCGATGCCGAAGCCATCTCCTACAACGCCCTGGCGAAAGTCGATGGTGTGCCCGTGCTGCGCCTCCAACATTGCGTCGGGCCGATGGTCCCGGTGGAGGAATTCGATGATCCGTCGGCGCTGAAGCAGCGCTTTGAATTGATCTGCGGTGCCGGCGCGCTTCCCGGCGCGTTCAACGGCCTGCCGTCGCTGCCGTTGGAAGTCACCGCCGTTGACCCCGGCAAATCTGCCCGCGCCCTCCTGCACGTGCCTGCGTCAGCCGGTTTTTTCGCCGACCATTTTCCGCGTCGCCCGGTGTTTCCCGGCACGCTGTTCATGTACCAAGTGACGGAACTAGCCGCGCGCGTAGCCGCAGGTGTGGCTGCGCCGTCCGGCAACACGTCTTGGGTCCCGCGCCGGATCAATGACACCAAGCTGCGCACCTTCATTCCGCCCGGCACCGGTTTGGAATTGGAAGCGCGGCTCGCCAAGCAGGAGGGCGCAGCGCTCACTATTCACGTTGAGGCGAAGAAGGACAACCGGGTCACCGGCCATTCGCGGATTGTTTTTATGGCGGAGGCACGCGCATGAACCCCCGCCGCCGGGTCGCCATCACCGGCCTCGGCCTCGTCACGCCCGTCGGCAACAACGTGCCGACCACCTGGGCAAACTTGCAGGCCGGCCGCAGCGGCCTCGGCACCATCCGCTATTTCGACGCCAGCGGCTTCCCCGTCCGCATCGGCGGCGAGGTCAAGGGCTTCGATGCCGCCGCCGTCATCGGTCATCCCAAACTGCTCAAGCGCGCCACGCGCGCTCACCGGTTCGCGCTGGCCGCGGCGGAAGAAGCGCTGACCGATGCCGGCATCCGGCCGACGGCCTCTGACGGCCACCGCTGGGGCTTTTGTGTCGGCGCCGGCATGATGGCCATGGATTTCAGCGAGCTGCAGATGTCGCAAAAAGTTTGCGGCCCCGATGGCGAATTCCAACCCGGTCGGCTGCTCGGTGACGACTTCCGGTCGGACCCGTTCGCCTTCGCCCGCAACCAGACCAACTCCGGGCTGTCGCTGCTCACGCGGCATTTCGGCATCCAAGGGTACGCCACGGCGGTCCAGACCGCGTGTGCTTCCGGCGGCCAGGCGCTCGGCACCGCACTCAAAGTGTTGCGGCGCGGCCAGGCGGACTACGTGCTGGCCGGCGGTTTTGATTCCATGCTCAGCCCGACCGGCCTGTCCGCGTTCAG
>DATHQS010000039.1:0-13462 GCA_035482455.1 Candidatus Acidiferrales bacterium
TTGACCGGGCAGGACGACATCGAAACCGCCGTCGCCGCGATCAAGATGGGTGCGCAGGATTTTTTGCCTAAGAGCGAGCTGACCGGTTTTCTGCTGGCACGCACCATCCGTTACGCCATCGAACGCAAGCAGGCGGCAACCGCCCTCGCCACCAAGGAGGAGATGCTCCGTCTGTTCATCCGCCACACCCCGGCGGCCATCGCCGTGCTCGACACGGAGATGCGTTACCTGGTGGTCAGCGACCGCTGGATCAAAGATTACCATCACGAAGGCAAGGAACTCATCGGCCGCTCGCACTACGAGCTGTTTCCCGATCTGCCGGAACGCTGGAAGGAAGGCCATCGCCGCGCGCTCGCCGGGTCGGTGGAGAAAAGCGACGAGGACCAGGGCCGCATCCGGCCCGACGGCAGCTACGACTGGTTGAAATGGGAGCTGCGCCCGTGGCGCAAGGCCGATGGCGAAATCGGCGGCGTCATCTTCTTTATCGAAATCATCACCGAACGCAAGGAGCGCGACGCCGAGCGCGAGAAGCTCATCGAAGACCTGCAGACCGCGCTGGCCGAGGTGAAAACCCTGAGCGGCATGCTGCCCATCTGCGCCAGTTGCAAAAAGGTGCGCGATGACCAGGGCTATTGGAACCAGATCGAGACCTACATCGCGCGGCGCACCGCCGCGACCTTTTCCCACGGCCTGTGCCCGCATTGTTTGGTGAAGGAATACGAGGCCGGCGGGATACCGGTGCCGGAAAGTCTGCGGGCGGCAGTTAAGAAGTGAGATCGGTACACCTCCCGCACCAAGCCTGTTCAAAGCCGCACCGGAATATCTTTCTCCTTCAGATATTTCTTCACATCCCCCACGGTGTAGGTGCCGAAATGAAAAATGCTCGCGGCGAGCACGGCATCGGCCCGGCCTTCGAGCAGCACTTCGGCCATGTGTTCCAAACTGCCCGCGCCGCCGCTGGCGACCACGGGCACGCCCACGGATTCGCTGATGCGCCGCGTGATGACCAGGTCAAAACCCTTCTTCGTGCCGTCGGCATCGATGGAGTTCAGCACGATCTCGCCCGCGCCGAGCGCCACGGCTTTTTTTGCCCATTCGACGGCGTCGAGTCCGGTGTCCTTGCGGCCGCCGTGCGAGAACACCCCCCATTTGTCCGGCGCGATCCTTTTGGCGTCGATGGACACCACGATGCACTGGCTGCCGAATTTTTCCGCGCCCGACCGGATGAGGTCCGGGTTGGCGATGGCGCTGGAGTTGATGCTGATCTTGTCCGCCCCGGCGCGCAGCATGGTGAACATGTCCTCCACGGACTTGATGCCGCCGCCCACGGTGAGCGGCATGAAGCACTGGTCGGCGGCGCGCTCGATGACGTCCACCATGGTGCCGCGGCCGTGCGCGGTGGCGGTGATGTCGAAGAACACCATCTCATCCGCGCCCTGCTCGTTGTAGCGCAGGGCGAGTTCCACGGGGTCGCCGACGTTGCGCAGGCCGCCCTTTTCGGCGACGCCGAACTGGACGCCGCGGGTGACCTGGCCGTCGTGGACATCAAGGCACGGAATGACACGTTTTGCAATCACGCCGTAATTAAAACCGAGCCGCCTCGCAAAGCAAATGATTCTGAACAAATGATGGGGTGGTTTAGGGAAACTTGTGGGTCGCATTTCATTGAAACTTTTTTTGAGCCCGGACGTTCTATGGAGTGTCTGTTACGATGGCAGGCATGCGATTTTATATGAAAAGACACACCTTGGTTTTATCCGTGGCGGGCATGGCCGTTTTTCTGGGCGGCTGCGTCAACCCGGACGGCTCGCAAAACAACACCGGCACGGGGGCGCTGGTCGGCGCCGGCGCAGGGGCCTTTTTGGGTGCGATCGCGGGCGGACCGCGCAACGGCGGGGCGGGGGCGTTGATCGGCGCGGCGGCGGGTGCGCTGGCGGGCGGCCTCATCGGCAATTCAGCCGACCGCGAGCAGGAAGCCCGGCTCCGGGCGCAGGCACCCCAGACCTATGAACGCGCCGTGCAAGGCACGCCGTTGAGCTTGGCGGACGTGAAGGCGCTCGCCAAGGCCGGCATCAGCGAGGACGTGATGCTGAACCAGATCAAGAATTCCCGTACAGTTTTCCACCTGACCTCGGCGGACATCATTGATCTGCGCGATGCCGGCGTGAGCGACAAGGTGGTCAATTACATGATCAGCACGCCCACCACCGTCGGCGCGACCTCGGAGACCTCGGGTGGCACCACGATTTACATCCCGCAAGCGCCACCCCCGGCACCGGTAGAAACGGTCACCGTGGTCTCGCCCGGCGCGGATTATGCCTGGATTGACGGCGAATGGGTTTGGAACGGCGGCTGGTTTTGGGTCGCCGGTCATTGGGGTTATCCGCCGCATCCGCATGCCGTCTGGGTCGTGGGCCGGAGCTGGCACGACGAGCACGGCTGGCATAATTCCCACGGCTACTGGCGCTGAGGCGGGATTTAATCAACCGTGCCGTGGTATTATTCTGGGCACGGATTTCAGGCTGTCCAAAGAAGACCCTGCCATTGGGTACAAATGACACATGTCCATCCTGGCTGTACCAGCGCGGAACGCTGCTTGCACCCTGTGTTTGACGGCCTCGTGACCAGCCACCACAACCTTGGATTCAACAAAAAGGGTGGCCCTTTCCATCTTCCCGTGGCTGCACTGAGGGTCCGACACCCTAGATTGCCTGCCCCAGCCACCCCTCCTGAAAACAAAAACACTGCGATGCTTGGCATCGCAGTGTCTTGTATTTGGACAATGTTTTAATCCACTGTCCAGATGTATTACGGAGAAACGTGGGCCGGATCAACCGAGGTACCGAGCGAGCAGGTGGCCTTGTTGCCGACCGTGTCGCAGGTGTAGGTACCACCAGCCGGGCAGGGCGGGATGAGGTTCGCCGAGTTCAGCTTGATGTAGGGCGTGAGGTCCGTGGTCATCGTGATCGAGGAACCGGAGGTTTTGCCCTTTTCCAGCGCGAACTGGTTGGCCGCCGCGTCGAGCTGGCGCATGTTGTTGATGCAGGCATTGGCCTGCGAGGTCGCACGGGCCTTCACGAAGTTCGGGATCGCGATCGCCGCCAACAGGCCGATGATGGCCACGACGATCATGATTTCAACCAGCGTGAAACCCGCAGTGCGGATGTTTTTGTTCGTTTTCATTTGTTTTTTGTTTTTTGTTTCACGGCGTAGACACGCAACCGGCGGGTTATATAAGTACTGCTTTGTCTACGTTATTGCCGGTTGCACCGTGGTGTTGCTCTGTGAAGCAACCTTGCCGCCAGACCCTGTCCAACGGCTGTACGACTCTGCCCTATTTTTTTGTAGGGTGCAACCCCACAAAGCGCCGGACGGTCATTTGGCCTGTTTGGTTTCGTTCCAACGGATGGCCGCCCGCATCAGTTCCGAGGCGTTGGCCAGCTGCAGCTTTTCCTTGATGCGCGCCTGGTAGGCCTGGACCGTCTTGAAGCCCACATGCAGGTTCTCGGAGATCTGCCGCGTGCTCTGGCCCTGGCCGAGGAGCTCGAACACCTGCAATTCCCGGTCGCTCAACGCCTCGATCGGCGAGGCGTTGGCCGAGGACTTGCCGCCCACAAATTTTTCCGCCATCACCGCCGCGATCTTTTCGCTCACATACAACTGCCCGGCGTGAACCGCCTGGATGCCGGCGATGACCTTTTTGGCGGCCTCGCGCTTCATGATGTAGCCACGGGCGCCGGCGTGCAGCGCCCGCTCCGCATAGAGGCCTTCGTCATGCATCGAGAGCACCAGGCTCTTCACCGCGGGATGATAAGCCTTGATGTTCTTGAGCAGCTCGATGCCCGAACCGGTTTCCAGCGAGATGTCCACCACGGCCACATCCGGACGGGTCTGGCTGATCAGTTCCAAGGCCTGGACCTCGTTGCCCGCCTCGCCGCAGATCTCCAGGTCCGGTTGCTGGTTGATGAGGTTCACCAGTCCCTCGCGGACCAGCGGGTGGTCGTCCACCAGCAGAACTTTGATTTTAGTTGCCATTTTTTTCTTGTGAATTGGACGGGTTTGGCAGCGTGCAGGTGACATGCGTCCCCCGCCCGGGTTGACGCCCTGCGCTGAACGTGCCGCCGATAAGGTCAGCACGATATGCCATGATGCGCAAGCCCATCCCCTTGCTATTTTGATGATTTTCCGGAATCCCCGTGCCATCGTCCGTGACGTTCAGCACCCATTCCTCCTCCGTCGCGTCCAGGCTGATGACGATGTTTTTGGCCTTGCCGTGGCGCACCGCATTCACGATCGCCTCCTCGGCGATGTGATACAGGTGCGAGGCCACCTCCGCCTCCGGCAACGGCCCGGACTCATGACATTCGAACCGGCACTGCACGTTGAACAGCTCGCTGGAATTCGCCGCCAGCTCCTGGAAATTGAGCGCCAGCCGGCCCGGCAGCCATTCCACCGGGCTCAGGCTGCGCGAGAGCGACCGCGTCATCTCGATCGCCTGCTCGATCAATTCCACCAGCCGGCCCACCTCCGCCGCCTCCGGCAACGACTGTGCCGCCAGCTTCTGGCCCGTGAGATGCCCGTTCAGCGCCGTGCCCGTCAGGTGCTGGCACAGGCTGTCGTGCAACTCATGCCCGATGCGCGCCCGCTCGCGTTCGCCCGCCTCGATCAATTCCTTCTGCAACCGCATCCGGTCCCGGACCTCCTTCGCCAGCGACTCTGTGCGCAGCCGCACCCTTTCCTCCAGCTCGCGGTTGAAATCCCGCACCTTCACCAGCAGCCACACCACGATCAGGTAGAACACGAACATGATGAGCGCGTTCCACACCGGCACAAAATAACTGGAATAGCGCGCCCCCGCCTCGATGTTCGAGGAGATCCACGCCGCCACGCTCAAGGCGGACATCAGCACGCCAAACCCCGGATTCACAAACCACACCCCCAAAATCACCGCCATCAGGTAAAAGATGAAGAAAAAGGTCTCGTACCCCGACAGGAAATCCACCTCCGCCACCACCGTCACGATGAGAACGCACAGCGGCGCCACGAAGCGCTTGGGCGCGCCTTCCAGATGTTTCAGCCAGCCGGTCACGCCCGCGAATTTAGCAGCAACCCTCCGCCGGGAAAATGGAAATCCCAAGGCTGAACCATCATAGTCTATGAGAGACATTGGAAACGCCGGTAGCCGGTTGTTATTCCCCCGGAGCGCGAGTTGTCCCAACTCGCAGCGCGTGGAAAAACGGCCGGCAGTACGCAAGTGCCCGGCGTGTTGATCAATGAAGCACCTTCGGACCTTTGCGCCCTCTGCGTCCTTTGCGTGAGTCATTTTCGCCTCGTAAATCGCCGATCGCATAATTTATAAATTTTTTAGGTCGGATTAGGTCGGATTTACCCGGATAACCTGTTACCCGCCCCCGGAGCGCGGCTGTGTTCCGCTCCGAGCGGGACCAGCCGCAGCAGCGCCGCCCGCACAAGAGCGTTCGAACTCCCCGAGGCCATCATTTGCGCCAGGTTTTTGGTCATTCGTCATTAGGGCTTCGTCATTCCGCGGATGCGGCGGTTTAATCTGGTTTAATTTGGTTTAATTTTTGCGTTTTCATTGGCCTTTTCGCAAGTTTCAGATGGATGGCCGTCCACCAGGATCTTGGCGTCCGCCGGTCTTGGCGGTTATTTTTATTTTTTTAAAAGTGGTTTGAATCGGTTTGAATCGGTTTGAAATCATTTGAAACGTTTTAAATTCATTTGAATTGGAATGCCTGCCCGCTCGGCTCGGACCTCGGCCCCCGTACGCAAGCACACAATTTTTTCTCCGAATTGGGTGAATATCGGTGAATTTTGGTGAATACGGGTGAATACCGGTGAACGCATTCCGCCGAAGTCTTGACGTAAGCTTGTGAACAGGCCCAGCCCCGGAGCGCCGAGCACCAGCTCGGCTCGGGGTGCCCAGACCCGAGACCCCAGATTTCAGTCCGGTTTCCGCTTTCCCGCTTTCCCGCTTTCCCGCTTTCCGCTTTTCAAATGTCACTGTCATCCCCCGACCGTATCACAGTCCTTGAAAAGTTGAATTTCTCCCGGGAATGTAGAATGCAGATTTATGCCATTTATTTTCAAAAATCGGGAGTGGGAAGGGGGTCCGACCCAAAAAATCCCGTAAAAATTAAAATCGCCCCGTAAAGATTAAGGATAATGGGTGTCAGAAAAAATGCGGCCGGTCGCAAAAATGCGGATTTGTTGGGGAATTGAAGGGTTTTTGAAAATCGTAAAATGAACCGCATCGAAGAAAATATCAGCAGCGGCGACCGTACGCCAGTACCTCGGACGGGGCGTGACCTTCAGGTCGCTTCAACGTCCGGTTGCACGAACACTTGAAAAATTTTAATGCAGACGGATTTGCGCAAGCTTAAGCGGCGTAACCGCCGCGCCCCGGAAACTAGGTGACCGCTGCCGTTGTAGCGTCACATATAATACTTGTCATACCCGCCGGGTTCCGACAAAAAGACGGCATGAAGCCTTTTCTCCCTTTGGCGGCGTTGCTTATCTGGGTCACCGGCTGCGCCCATGTCGATACCCGGGCCGATCTTCACCGCCTCATCGACCACCCGCGCGTGCCGCTCGCGCCGCAGGCCGGGGAATGGCGGGCGACCAACGACCTCGCGCAAATCCGCTTCTCCTTCGCCGCCGATGCGTCGGACCGCGTGCCGGGCATCCTGTTCAAATCGCCGGATTCCACCGGCCGACGCCCGGTGGTCATCGCGCTGCACGGCACCGGTGGCAACAAGGAAGGCATGACCCCGCTGTGCCGCAAGCTGGTGGAACGCGGCTTCATCGCCGTGGCCATCGATGGCCGCTATCATGGCGAACGCAAGACGGGCAATGGCACGGAGGATTACAACGCCGCCATCGTCAAGGCGTGGCACGGCTCCGGGGAACATCCGCTGTACTACGACACCGTCTGGGACGTGACCCGGCTCATCGATTATCTGGAAACACGCGAGGACGTGGACCCGGCGCGCATCGGCATCATCGGCATCTCCAAGGGCGGCGTTGAAACGTATTTTGCGGCGGCGGCGGACCCGCGCATCGCCGTGGCCGTGCCGTGCATCGGCATGCAAAGCTTCTCCTGGGCGCTGAAACATAACGACTGGCAGGGCCGCATCGCCACCGTCCAAAGCTCCTTCGCCACCGTCACCAAGGAATCCGGTGTGACCAGACCGGATTCCGCGTTTGTGAAACAATTCTACGACCGCGTCGTACCGGGCATCGACACGGAATTCGACGGCCCGCAGATGATGCGCCTCATCGCCCCGCGCCCGCTACTCATCATCAATGGCGACAAGGATAACCACACTCCCCTGCCCGGCGTGCAGGAATGCATTGCTGCCGGCGACAAAGCCTACGCCACCGAGCACGCCAGCGATAGGTTTGCCGTCATCATCGAGAAAGACAGCGGCCACACTGTGAAGCCGGACGCTGAACGCGCGGCGATCGATTGGTTTGTGAAGTGGTTGAAGCCGTGACGGGCGGCTCTGATGAATAAAACGGTGGATTTATAGCTCAAAATATGCCATTATGTGAGGCATAAAAGGTAATTTTATACCTCATGCCACACATGAAACGATGGAACTGGGAGCAGGCAGACTGGCCGAACTTCAGCCATGATGCGGCCAAACTCGTGCCCTTGGAGCACCAGTTTTTGCACCAGGCCGGGATTTTAACGGGGGCAATCAAACACATCGGCACCGAAGACCGGAATGCCCTGACCATCCAGCTCATCAGCAACGAGGCGTTGAAAACTTCCGAGATCGAGGGCGAAATTTTAAATCGCGAGAGCCTGCAATCTTCCATCCGCCGGAACTTTGGATTGGCGACGGATGACCGCAAAACGTCGCCGGCCGAACAGGGCATCGCCGAGATGATGGCGGATCTTTACCATCATTTCGCGACGCCGCTCACGGACGAAAGCCTTTTTGGCTGGCACGGCATGCTCATGCAGGGAAGGCGGGACATGAAAGAAATCGGTGCCTACCGCACGGATGAAACCGCCATGCAGGTTGTTTCCGGGGCGATTCACGCCCCCAAGGTTCATTTTGAAGCGCCCCCGGCCAAAGCCCTGGCCAAGGAAATGAAACGGTTCATCGCCTGGTTCAACGAAACCGCGCCGGACGGCAAACAGCCGCTGCCTCCGCTCACCCGCGCCGGCATCGCCCATCTCTATTTCGTTTCCATTCACCCGTTTGAAGACGGCAATGGCCGCATCGGCCGCGCCATCAGTGAAAAGGCCCTGTCCCAGGCCCTCAAGCAACCCACGCTAATCGCACTTTCACAGGTCATCAACAGCCGGCGGAAGGCGTATTACGACTGGCTGGAAAAAAGCAACCGACGGAACGAGATCACCGGCTGGCTGTCATACTTTGCGGAAACCATTTTGGAAGGACAGGTGTTCACGCAGAAGATGATTGATCTGCTCATCACAAAGGCGAAGTTCTTTGACCGGTTCAAGGAGCAACTCAATCTCCGGCAGGAGAAAGTCATTTCCCGGATGTTTCGCGAAGAGCCGGAAGGATTCAAAGGCGGTTTAAGCGCGGAAAACTATATCCACATCGCCAAAACTTCCCGGGCGACGGCGACGCGCGACTTGCAGGATCTGGTGCAAATAAATGCGCTAAAACGCACCGGCAACCTTAAATCGACACGTTATTATTTGAATCTTAATCTGGTCCAATAGAAACGGAGTTTTTTGAAACCCCAACGGGGTTCAATCATTGCAGCCTAGGGTTGCGAGGAACGAGCTACCCTAGGTAAACCGCATAAGATTCACCAACCCTGAAAGGGTTGTAGCAGTCTTATATTGCACCTGCAATTTTGTACTTGGGTTTTCCGAACAACTTCACCCAAACAAATCCATCTGCGGCGCGGGCGTGAGCGCTTTCAATTTCTCCCGGTCCTGCTGCCGGCGCGGCTGGCGCACATTTCCTTCCGGCGTAAGTTCGGATTCTTCGAGGTTTGACAGAATCTGCTTGGCGCGTTCCAAGACCGCCTTCGGCACGCCGGCGAGGCGGGCCACCTGGATGCCGTAGCTCTTGTCCGTGCCGCCCTCCACGATCTTGCGCAGGAACACGATCTGGTCGTGCCATTCGCGGACGGCGACGTTGTAATTTTTCAGGCGCGGCAGCCGCCCGGCCAGCTCGGTCAATTCATGATAATGCGTGGCGAACAGGGTCTTGGCGCCGACCTGGTTGTGCAGATGCTCCACGATGCTCCACGCGAGCGACAAGCCGTCGAAAGTGCTGGTGCCGCGGCCGATCTCGTCCAGCACGATGAGGCTGCGGGCGGTGGCATTATTTAGAATATTTGCGGTCTCGGTCATCTCCACCATGAAGGTGGACTGCCCGCGCGCCAAATCATCGCTCGCGCCGATGCGGGTGAAGATGCGGTCCACGAGGTCGATGCGCGCCTCGGCCGCCGGCACAAAGCTGCCCGTATGCGCCAGCAGCGTGAGCAACGCCACCTGCCGGATATAGGTGGATTTACCCGCCATGTTCGGCCCCGTGATGAGCCCGATCTGGGCCGGAGCGCCGGGCACCGCCCCGGCGTGTTGGTCGCCCGAATTGGAATTCGCCGGGACGGTGCCCGGCGCTCCGCTCGATAGTAAGGTATCATTCGGCACAAACCGCTCCTCCACGAGCTGCTGCTCCAAAACCGGATGCCGTCCATCGCGCATCGACAACACGCCTTCATCCGCGATATGTGGGCAGGTGTAATTGAACAGCCGCGCGGTTTCAGCAAAGGCGCCGAGCACGTCCAGTTGCGCGAGGGCGGACGCGGTCTGCTGGATCTGCGGCAGGTTGCCCAAAACAGCTTCGCGGACGCGCTGGAAAATCTCGTACTCCACCTTCACGCTGCGTTCTTCCGCGCCGAGGATTTTGCCCTCCATGTCCTTCAGCTCGGGCGTGATGAACCGTTCGCCGTTCGCCACGGTCTGTTTGCGATGATAATGTGCGGGCACCTTGTCGAGGTTCGACTTGGTGACCTCGATGTAATAGCCGAAGACGGAATTGAAGCGCACCTTGAGCGACGTGATGCCGGTGCGTTCGATCTCGTCCGCCTGCAATTTGGCGATCCAATCCTTGCCGCTGCGCTGGGCCGTGCGCAGTTCGTCGAGCCCGGCGTCAAAACCGTCGCGGATCATGCCGCCTTCCTTGATGGCCAGCGGCGGCTCATCCACGATGGCGCGGGAAACCAGGTCAACGAGGTCGGGCAACTCGGTAAGCTGGGCGGTGAGGTCCGGCAATAGTGGAACAGGCATCTTGCCTGTCGTGTTGCCGTCAGATTCATCCACCAGTTCCTTGAAGCCATCTGAACTGGACAGGCTGGAAGCCTGTCCTACTTGTGCCAGGGTCTGTCTCAGCGCGGGAATCTGTTCCAGCGCCAGGCGCAGCGCCGTGAGGTCGCGGGCGTTGCCGGAACCGGTGCTGACGCGGCCAATGGTGCGTTCGAGGTCGCGCACGTTTGCGAGTTGCTGGCGGAAACTGTCGAGGCCGAAAGAATTGTTGATGAACGTCCGCACGGCGTCCTGCCGCCGCTGGATCGGCGTCACTGCGGCGAGCGGTTGCGAGAGCCATTGGCGCAACAACCGCGCACCCATGGGCGTGGCGGTGCGGTTCAGCGCGCCATAAAGCGAGGAATTGCGCGGGGCATCGTGATGCAGGGGCTCAAGGATCTCCAGATGCCGCAGCGTGGTGTAATCGAGCGTGAGAAAATCGCTGCGCCGGTAAAACGAGATGCGCGTGAGATGCTTCACGTCCCGCCGCAAACTTTGCGTCAGATAATGCAGCGCCGCGCCCGCCGCGCCGATGGCGGCGGAACGGTCCTTCAGGCCAAACCCATCCAGCGTGGCGACCTTGAAATGTTCGCGCACGGTGAAGAGCGCGGTTTCCGGCGCAAACGTCCAGTCATCGTAGCCGCTCAAAATTTGGAACGCCCCACGCAGCGAATCCCGCAGCGAAACTGCCTCGGTGGGAAAAATGATCTCGGCCGGCCGCAACCGTTCCAGTTCCGCGAGCAGGGCGGCATCATTTTCCAGTTCCGTGGTCAAAAAATCGCCGGTGGTCAGGTCCACGAGGGCGAGGCCGAAGGTTTTGCCGGACGGATTGACGGCCGCGAGAAAATTATTCCGTTCGGCGACCAGCATGCGGTCGTCAAAATGGGTGCCGGGCGAGAGGATTTGCGTGACCTCGCGGTTCACGAGCTTGCCGGGCTTGGCTTCCTCGGTCTGGTCGCAGATGGCGACCTTGCGCCCGCTTTTCAGGATGCGGCTGATGTAGCCGTTGGCCGCGTGATGCGGCAGGCCGCACATGGGCACGCCGTTGCGGGCGGTGAGCGAGAGGTTGAGCAACTGGGCGCCGGCTTGCGCGTCCTCAAAGAACATCTCGTAAAAATCGCCGAGGCGGAAGAGCAGCAGCGCATCCTTGGGCAGTTCGCCTTTGATACGGCGATACTGGGCCATCATGGGTGTGAGCTGTGCTTCGGCGGACATGCGGCGGGCAAATTAAACGTGAACGGGGACAAAATCGAACAAGTTTTCACATCTTAACCAGGTAGGGACATCGCGCTGCGATGTCCCCGTCGCCGAGCGCAGCGTCAGGCGACGGAATCGTTCGAACGCTGGGAAGGCCGCGCCGCAATCATTCCGCCCTCAGCTTCGCTTTTCGGGCGGGGACATCGCAGCGCGATGTCCCTACCAAATCAAATTAAGGTTCTATTTCACCAAGGCCAACGTTGACACTCCGGCGGGGATTTGTTGAACTTCGCGCCCATGAACCGGATTCATAGTATCAGACGACATTTTTTGTTCTATTCATGCCTTATTTTGTCCTTTTTGGCCCTCGCCGGAACCGCCCACGCGGCTGAGGCGGCCATACCCGCCCTTACGGTCAATAACGGTGACAACGCCTGGGTGCTGGTCAGTTCCGCGCTGGTGCTGATGATGACCGCGCCCGGCTTGATCCTGTTCTACGGCGGTTTGGTGCGGAACAAGAACGTCCTCGCCACGATGATGCACAGCCTGGTGCTGATGGGATTGATCTCCACGGTCTGGCTGGTGTACGGCTACAGCCTGGCGTTTGCGGAAGGAAATTCCTTTTTCGGCAACCCGCTGACGTATCTGTTCCTCAAGGATGTCGGCATCGCACCAAACGGCGACTACGCGCCGACGATTCCGCACCAGACTTTCATGCTGTTCCAACTGATGTTTGCCATCATCACCCCGGCGCTCATCAGCGGGGCGATCGCCGAACGCGTAAAATTCAGCGGCTACATTCTGTTCATGCTGCTGTGGGTGACGTTCATCTACCTGCCCATCTGCCACATGGTGTGGGGCAAGGGTGGATTGTTCAGTTGGGCGCTGGGCGGAAAGATTCCCGTGCTTGATTTCGCGGGCGGCACGGTGGTGCATATCAGTTCCGGCGTCTCGGCGCTGGTACTGGCCCTGATGCTCGGCCGGCGCGACGGCTTCCCGCGCGAACCGATGATGCCGCACAACGTGGTACTCTCGCTCATCGGCACCGGGTTGCTGTGGGTGGGCTGGTTTGGTTTCAACGGGGGCAGCGCATTGTGCGCGGGCGGGCTGGCGACGAGCGCCTTTGCGGCCACGCATTTTTCCGCCGCGGCGGCGGCCATGAGCTGGATGTTTGTGGAATGGCTGCTGAAAGGCCGGGCCAGCGTGCTCGGCGCGGCGTCCGGCATGGTCGCGGGCCTGGCCACCATCACGCCCGCTTCCGGATTCGTGAGCATCCCGGCCGCCTTCTGCATCGGCCTGGCCGGCGGCGTGATCTGTTATTTTGCGGTGTCCAAGCTAAAACATGCGCTGGGTTACGATGATTCACTGGATGTGTTCGGCGTGCATTGCGTCGGCAGCGTGACCGGCATGCTGATGCTGGGTTTCCTCGCGAATGCCGCGGTGAACCCCGCCATCGCCACGACGTTCATGAAGGGCGGCGCGGTCGTTTCGCTCGCGGGCGGTTCGGTGCAGTTCATGAACCAGCTCATCGGCGTGGCGTTCACGGCGGCGCTGGGGGTGATCGGCACGTTCGTCATCTTCAAGATCGTGGACAAGACCGTCGGCATGCGCGTGAGCCAGGAGGATGAAAGCATCGGACTTGACCTTTCCCAACACGGGGAACGTGCGTATAATGAGTGAACCAATATGAAAAAAATCGAAGCCATCATCAAACCGTTCAAGCTGAGCGAAGTCAAAGACGCGCTGAATGAACTGGGCATCCAAGGGATGACCGTCAGCGAGGTCAAGGGCTTTGGCCGGCAGAAAGGCCACACGGAGATCTATCGCGGCAGCGAATACACCGTGGATTTCCTGCCCAAGATCAAGATCGAGACCGTCATCGCCGACAACCTGGTGAAGGCCGCCGTGGACGCCATCATCAAGGCGGCCAAGACCGGCAAGATCGGC
>DATHQS010000040.1:0-8939 GCA_035482455.1 Candidatus Acidiferrales bacterium
TCCAGTGCGGCGAAAGATAATCGATGTACTTGTCCTCAAACCCCTTCGCGCCGTAGATCGGGATGATATGGATGCCACCGAGCCCCGCATCGTGATAACGCTGCAACTCCTTCGTCAGGTTGGTTTTGTCCACCGCGCTGCCCATCCACCAGTTGAAAGCCCACGGCTTTTGCTGCGCCGCGATCGGTGGCCACGCCAGCGGATCATCCGCCGCCCGGACCGTCAGATTTATGCCGATGGTTACCGCGGCGCAAGCCAGCGCAGCCAGAAACCTTTGGGCGTGGAAGTGCATGTCCTTGATTATGCCATGCAACCCCGTTTTTGGCGCAAGCGAAGACTATCGCAATTTCTGGCGATGCCACCTACCCCCTCCAATCTCAGGTTTGCGGCTCCCCATCCTTCTCGTCCTCGTCCTCGAACGCCTTTGCCTTGCTGCGTCAGTTTCATGCTTTTTTATTTTTTAGGTCGGATTAGGTCGGATTTACCCGGATAAACGGTTCTCTGTTCCCAATCTTCCTCATCGTCTTCCTCTCCTCGCTTGTTTTCTCCCCTTGGCGTGAGGTTCTGACTTCCCTGTCGCGCCGTAGCTGGGCGAAGGCGGACGGCTCCTGTTTTCATAATTTTTTAAAAAAGTAGGTTGAATTCGGTTTAAACCGGTTGAAACGGGTTGATACCGGTGGAAACTGGTTCCAGCCCCGTTCGCGTGGTTCGCGGTAATTTTTTTCTGGAATGGGCGAATATCGCCGAATATGGCCGAACGCGAGCTCGCCAGCGCCCCTCCTCGGCCTCAGCCGACTGGCTGCCAATGGGCGGCGGCTGTGTCGGAGACCAGCCGCAGCATGTCGCCTGCAACCAGACCATGCGTGCCACCAAGCAGCTCACGCCTGATCCATTCGTCATTTGAAATTCGTCATTCATTAGACATTAGGTTTTAGGCATTAGTCATTTTGCGCCCGCCCAGACGCCAGAACCCAGATCCCAGACCCTGTCCGTTCCCGTTCTTCATGCAATTGGCATGTCATACCCCGACCGTATCACAGGTCCTGAAAAGTTGAATTTCTCCCCGGAATGTAGAATGCAGATTTATGCCATTTATTTTCATAAAACCGGAGTGGGATGGGGGTCCGACCAAAAAAATCCCCAATAATTCATAATCACACCATGGATATTGGCGATATCTGCTGTTCCGGCAAGAACGACTGGTCGCAAATATGCCGATTTGCTCGGAAATCGGCGAGTTTTGAAATCAGCAAAAAAGGCAGGGCGGAGGTGTTCTGCCATTCGTCCGGAGCGCGGCTGCCTGTCGCGCCGAAGCTTTGGCGAAGGCGGATGTCCCGCGCAGCGGAATCAGCCGCAGCAACCTCGCCCGCACAAAAACCCATCCGGATTATCCGCCGCCCACATCGCGACGTTCGGGGGGCCATCCTCCATCTTCAATCCTCCATCTTCGCCACCTTCCACGCCCTTAGAACGTTCGTTCACCCTTCCCCCCGCAATTGAATCTTGACCTCCGCCCGCTTTTCCCAAGACTTCAGGGAACAATTCCACCAAAACATGATCGCACCTGTTCCCACCCCCAATTCAGGCTCCAAAAGCAACGGCGGCGGTTTGTTCCGCGCGGCCGACGGCAAAAACTACGCCTTCTTGTTCCTGCTCGTCACCTCGCTGTTCCTCCTCTGGGGCGTTTGCAACGGCATGATCGATGTTTTGAACAAGCACTTTCAGGACTCGCTGCGCATCAGCAAGACCCAATCCGCCTTGGTGCAGTTCGCCAACTACATGGGCTACTTTTTCATGGCCATTCCGTCCGGCATCCTGGCCCGCCGGTTCGGTTACAAGGGCGCCATCATCATCGGCCTGGCCTTGGTAGCTGCCGGCGCCTTCTGGTTCATCCCGGCCACCCACATCGGCACTTATTGGGCCTTCCTGTTGGGGCTGTTCATCTTGGCGGCCGGCCTGACCTGTTTGGAAACCGTCGCCAATCCCTACACCACCGTCCTCGGGCCGAAGGAATCCAGCGCCGTCCGCATCAACCTCGCCCAAAGCGGCAATGGCGTGGGCTGGATGATCGGGCCCGTGCTCGGAAGCTTCTTCGTCCTCTCCGCCACCAGCGAGGCCAACACCAGCAACGCCGACCTCTACAAACCCTACCTGATCGTCGCCATCGTCGTGACGGTGCTCATGTTTATCTTTGTCTTTTCCAAGGTGCCCGACCTGAAGGCCGAGGAGGAATGCAAAGTGGAGGGCGGCCCCGCCAGCACGGCGGTCAAACCCTTGTTCAAGCGCTGGCACTTCGTCCTCGCCATCGCCGCCCAGTTCTTTTACGTCGCGGCCCAGACCGGCATCTTCAGCTTTTTCATCAATTACATCGCCAGCGACGCCCCCACGCTCGGCCAAAAGTCCGCCAACAAACTGCAGGCCATGGTCAACGTGCTCCCGCTGCCGACCAAGGTCAATATGACGTACCCGGCCGCCATGTTTGCAGCCGGTGACATCAAGGACATGTCCGCCTTTGCCGCCAAATTGCAGAACGATTCCGACCCCAAGACCCGCCCCGTTTCCGCCTTCATCTGGAGCCAGTTTTCCACCAACACGACCGATTGGTTCTCGGGCGTATCGACCGACCCCGACCCGAAGGAAGTTGCCAAGCATCAGGCCGAGGGCGTCATCAAGGAGCTCAACCGGATTGTTCAGACCAATACCCTCTTCGATACCGCCCGTTTTGCGGGCGTTACCGTCCCGGAAGATGCCCGCTCCACGCTCACCCAGAATCCCGCCGGTGAACAATCGGTCCGCCTGAACCGCAGCCTGCTGGAAGCCGCTTATCCGGCCGATACCATCGCCCGCAGCGCCTATTTACAATCCGCCCGCTTTCGTATCACCGATCAGGGGGCCGGGGCCTTGCTTTCCTTCGGCGCATTTGGCCTGTTTCTCCTGGGCCGGTTCACCGGCAGCTTTGCGCTCCGCCTGTTCAAGGCCCAATCCATGCTCGCCCTGTATTCCTTCGCCAACGTGGCGATGATGGTGCTGGTGATGTTCCCCATGGGCTGGCTCTCCGTCGCCGGGTTGTTCCTGAGCTTCTTCTTCATGTCCATTACCTACCCGACGATTTTTGCGCTCGGCATCCACGGCCTCGGCGAGCAGACCAAAAGGGCCGCCTCCTTCATCGTCATGGCCATTGTTGGCGGCGCCATCATGCCGCTGTTCATGGGCTGGCTGGCAGATAACTGGGGCATGCCCATCGGCTTCCTCATGCCGCTCATCTGCTTCGTCATCATCGCCCTCTACGGCCTGGTCTGGCAGAAGCTCGAAGCCAAGGACAGCGCGGCTTGAAAAGCTGACGCCGAGGCATCAAGGCGGTTTAAACCTGAATTAAAAAACCCGGCCTGTTAGCCGGGTTTGATCCCCAACGGTCAAAAATCAGCGGAATCACCCGCCATTGGCTGGCTGGAACTGCTATTCAAAGATTTGGGCCGCCAAATCGCAAATCCCCTTGATGTCGTATTGTGTGTTGAATGCACCTGGTTCCGATAGATACAGCGCTTTGACTGCCGGTGTCACCTTCTTGAATTCAACGCTGTTGTCACTGAAGAGAACATTCCAGCCTTTGCTCCGGCTATGGGCAAAATCTGGGCCGTTAATATTCACATCCCCGGTGGTTCCCCAGGATGTTTCGTCAATAAAGTCCATGCCAAATAATCTGCGCTTGTTGACTTGGGACGTTTTTTGATAGAGCCGCTGCTGGTCGGCGGCGGCAGTACCGGCGGGATTTACGATCCAAGGATTGTAAATGTAACTCGTGCGGACGCTGCCCGGATTGTTGGGATCATTCGCCGTGGTGCTGGTTGTCAAAAGCGGCGAATACAGCGTTGAACTGAGGGCCGGATCCTTGCCGGCGTCGTTCATGCTGGGGCAAAAACTGATTCCTCCATCGCCCGCAAGCTTTTGAGCATAGAGTGCGCCCAGACCTTGGAATGAATTTGCCCCATTCACGATAAAAGTGCCCTGCGGAAGCTTTTGCCCCACATATCCGGCATCGTAAAACATCCACCGCGTATAATACCCGCCTTTGATTTCATTGACCGGATTAGCCCCGGCCTTGCTGATGGGAAATTTGTCATCGAAGTCTCCGGCATAGATCACACAACCCAGGCCCCACTGCCTCAGGTTGTTGACACATTCGGTCCTTTTGGCTCTCTCCTTGGCCGCCGCCAGCGCCGGCAACAACATGGCCGCCAGGATGGCGATGATGGCGATGACCACCAGCAATTCAATCAGGGTGAATGCTGCCAAACGATTTTTTTGAATTTTCATTTTTGGTTGTCAATGCCGCGCTATTTTTTCATCTCTGGCCATTGGCGGCGTTCATTGCCCTTGCGTGATGGCCGGGATGTAATACGTCGTCAAGGAGGTGATATCGATCGCCGGGGTCGCCCCGCCGCCCAGTTGGATCTGTGCGAACACCGTCGGCGAGGGCTTGTCAAAGTTCACCGACCCGTCAGTGAAACAGACATTCCAGCCTTTGCTCCGGAAATGGGCGAAGTAATCCTGGCTGGTCATTTGCGCGTCAAAATAGTCCAGGCAAAAGACCCCGCGCGACTTGATGTTGGCGGCTTTCTGATACAACCGGGTGCCGGTCGCCTTGCCGGGATCGATCACCGGGTTCCACGTGTAACTCGTGCGGATCGACCCGGTCCCGTTGACGCTGCCATAGCTCAACAGACCGTTGGAATTATAGGCATCGGACGCCAGCGGTGAGGTGGTCGGATAGCTCGGATCAAAAAACAGACGCCCGTCGCCCACCAGCTTGGCGGGATACAAGTAACCGAGATTTTCAAACTGGGCGCCCTGCGCGTTAACCTTCGCCTCATCCGGGGCCACGTGACCGCCGCCGACCGGCCCGCCAAACACCGCGTAACGGATGTAATTCGACAGGTCGATGACATTTTTCGTGCGGGGGTTGATGGTGTTGCCGCCCCAGGTCGGAAACCAGTCATCATTGTCCGTCGCATAGATCGTGGAAGACAAATACAGCTGCCGGTGATTGTTCGTGCATTGCGTGCGCTTGGCGCGTTCCTTGGCGCTGGCCAGCGCTGGCAACAACATCGCCGCCAGAATGGCGATGATCGCGATGACCACCAGCAGTTCGATCAACGTAAATCCTGAATGGTTCCGGCCGGAACGGGATGCTTCTGTTTTTGACATGATGCTTCGGCTTTTAAAATGGTGGCTCGCTCGTGATTCAATGGGCATTGCGCTAAATATACGCGACTTTGCTTTTATGGGTATCGCCAGTTGTGGCGACCCCCTTGAGAAACCGCCTTTGAAACTGTCTTTTCCGGCCGGTAAAAAACCCGGCCCGCCAAGGCGGGCCGGGTGATGATTTTAACTTATGTTATCAACACGGAATAAACCGCTTACGGATAGATCAGCCGGTAGAACACCGTGCCGTTCGCCCGGTTGATCGTGAAGTTCGTGGTATTCATGCCGGTCGAGCCGCCGACATCCACCCAGTTGGTGCCCAAACCGTTCGCCAGCGCATTGGTCTGCACCTGCAAACGGTAACCGGTGTGATCCAGGGGCCACGTGAGGGTCAGCACATTGCCGTTCACGCTGTTCGTCAATGTGAACGCGTTCGTGTTCACGGTGCTCACCGCGATCACCGTCAGCTTGCCGTTGAACACCACCGAATTGCTCCAGCCCAAACCGCTGCCCAGTGCCGGCAGGTTGGTCACCGCAAAGACGCCCCGGTTCGTCACGCTGATGAACAGCGTGAAGCTGTCGCCCAGTTGCAACGCGGCACCGAGGTTGTTCACCGTCAGCGTGCCTGCGAACAGGTTGCTCGTGGACAGCAGCCGGTCGCTGTTCGGCGTCAAGCCGCGGTTCAATTCCATGATGGTCGTGCCGCCCAGGGTCGTCACGGTCGCCGCATTCGTCGCGGAGAGCGTGCCCAGGCCGCCTTCACCCGGCGCGAGCGTCGAGCCGCTGACCATGTTCAGGTTGCCTTTGATCACGCCGTTGCCCCGGACGGTCTGGCCGGAGACGATGGTCACCAGGCCGTTCGACCGCGCGGTGACATCCCAGATGCCGCCGGTCTGCACATCGATGGCCGCGCTGTTGGAAAGCCCGGCGTTGCCCACCAGCGCCAGGTTGGCGTTCGTGGCGATGCTCACCGTGCCGCTGATCGAGTTCAGCGGGTTTTCCAGGATCACCTGGCCGGGGGCGTTGGTCCCGGACTGCGCCTCCGCGATGGTGACGCTGCCCGCGCCCTGCAACGGTGAATCCAGGACCAGGTTCTTCGTCGAAAACACCGTCGCCAGCGTGCCGCCGCCCGCCGCCACGGTCACCGTGGAGTTCGTCAGGTGCTGCACGCCGTCCTGCGCCTTGACCATGCCGCCGTTAAGCGTGATGGCGTTGGTGATGAAGTGGAGCACCACGCCGCCGCCGTTGCCGCCGAACCGCAGTTCGGAGTTGGCCGTGTTGACGCTCACCGGCCCGGTGCCCAGCCCAAGGTCGTTCTGGTTGCCGCCGCTGTCCGCGCCCACCCGCAACAGGCCGTTGCTGATCACCGTGCCGCCGGTGAAACTGTTCGCCCCGTTGGTCAGCAACAGCGAGCCCGTGCCCGTCTTGAACAACGCGCCCGTGCCGCCGATGCTGCCGGAGCCGCCGAACGAGTAATTCGTGGCGGTGTTGACCGTGATGGCGCTCGGCACCACGGTGCCCTGCAGCGTCGCGTTCAGATTGGAGGACGTATCGTCAAAGGTCACAAAATCCAGCTGGAAGAACTGGATCGGCACGGTGGTATTGGTCCAGTTGAAGCTGGTCACCACGTCCCAGAGGTTGCTCACGCCGTCGCCCGCCCACGTCAGGTTCTGGGTGTTCAGGCTCACGACCACCAGGTCCACCTCGCCCGGGGCGTTGCTCAACACCAGCGTCGCCCGCGACGTGGCCGGGAAAACCCCGCCCAGCGTGAAGTTCGAGATCGGCCCCGGCGGCACGATGCCGCCCTCGTTGATGAGGTTGCCGGAATATCTGATCAACGTATATTTGCCCACCTTCACGACGCCGTTCAAAGCGCCGATGCTGACGATGCTGGCGCCCGCGAGCGTCACATTGCCCTGCACCGTCAACGAGTCGCTGGGCTTCACCAAGCCCGTCAGGTCATCCGAGAGATCGAAATGATTCGTCGCCCCGGCATAGATCGTCAGGCCGTTGGAGATGCTCAACGTGCCGCCCGCCGTCGCGTTGCCCGGGTCGATCACGCCGTAGTTGATCACCCCCTTGCCCTTCACCGTGCCGAAGCCGGCCAGGGTCTGGGGTGTGCCCGCGAATTCCATCGCCGGAATCACCAGGATGCCGTTCGTGACGATGTATGAATTGGTCGGCGTTATGTTGTCATCCACGCTGAGCTGGTTGCTGACATAGCCCATCTGCGAGGCGTCCAGCACCGTGCTCGGCGTGGCCAGGGTGATCGAGGTGCAATTGGTCAGCACGTTGGGCGCGACCACGACCAACGTCCCGTTGCTCACCGTGGTGGTGCCCAGGAAATTGATCAGCGGCGAGTAGAGGTAGTTGGTGTACGTGGCATTGTCCGTGTTCGTGACCGCGCCCACGCCATCCAGTTGCAGTGTGCCCGTGCCCATCTTCACCAGGTTGTTGCTCAGGGTGAAATATCCCTCAAAAAAGTTGTTCTGGTTCTTCGCGCCGATCGCCCAGGTCGCGACCGTGCCGGCCGTGCCGTTGCCGCTGATGCCGGCGGTGGCGCTGCCGCCACGGACCGCGCCCAGCGAAACCGTCTGCGCATCCCGCGTATGGACGTTGCCGGCGTCGAACTCAAACATCGTGTTGTCACCGCCGCTCACCCCCGCGCCGTTGAAAAAGCGGAAGTTGCCCGAGGCGAGGTTGATTTGCACCACGCCCAGGAAGTTCGAGAACGAGTCGGCGCCGCCCGCGGAGACGGCTGAGACAAACACGTTGGTGGAATTGGCCGTGCCCAGGAACTGGCCGCCCCAGGTATTGCCTTCCGCCCCGGAGGTGAACGTGACCGTCGCCCCGTCAACTGTGGTGATCGAGGTCGGCGTGCCCGGTACGGCGCTGCCGCCCGAAAGGCCCAGGGTTGCGGTATTGCTCGCGATCAGCGGGCCGGTCACGGCCGCCGGGGAATTATGGATCTGGAAGATGGCTCCGCTGCCCACAAAAGTTCCGTTGGTATAGGTATTGGCCGCTTGCATCCGCAGCGAGCCGCCCAGCACCCGCAGGCCGATTTTACCGGCACCGTTCACGATCGAGCCGGAGAAGGTGGTCGTCGCGGGGCCCAGAACTGTCAGCACATTTGTCGCCGTCGTGGAAAGGTTGGCGATCGTGCCGCCGGCGCCGGCGAGGCTGGGAACGATGATGTTCGTGGCCAGGTCCAAGGTGCCGCCATTGATCACCAGCGCGCTGGCGCCGCCGCCGAGCCCCAGGGGATCCAGGGCTTTCAAAACACCCAGTTCAATGTCCGTGGTGCCCGTGTAGCCATTGGACCGGGTCAGCACTTCCGTGCCCAGGCCGACCTTGGTCAGGCTCAGGGTGCCGGCGGAGTTGGTGATGAGGCCGGCAAAGGTGCCGCTGTTGTCATTGCCCCCCACCGAGAGCGTCGAGGTGCCGCTGGTGTCATCCACCGTGCCATTGCCATCCAGCGCGCCGATGGTGTCGGCAAAGCCGTTCAAGTCGATCACCGCCGGGCTCACGTTCGTGACATCACCCAGCCCGGTGCTGGGAATCGCGTTATCAATCCCGATCTTGACGACACCGTTGCTGATGACCGTGCCGCCGCTGTAGGTGTTGGCCGTGTTCAGGAACAGGTTGCCGGCCCCGGTCTTGAACAGGCTTGTGCCCCCGGCGACCTGCCCGGAGCCGGTGATGGTATAATCACCGGTGCTCGTGTCCACCACCACGCT
>DATHQS010000041.1:0-2479 GCA_035482455.1 Candidatus Acidiferrales bacterium
CTCAGTCAAACCATGAAAACCACCCGGACAGCCAGTTTGGGCGGATTCACGCTCGTGGAAATCATGATCGTAGTGGCCATCATCGCCTTGTTGGCGGCCATTGTGATCCCCAACCTCCTCAGAGCAGGGGCCCGTTCCCAAGCCACAAGCTGTATCAACAACCTCCGTCAGATTGATACGGCCATCCAGCAGTTTTCCGTTGAGGCCGGAAAGCATGTCGGCGATACCGTCAATTACCCCGACGACTTGACGCCATACATCAGGCTGAACAAGAATAACCAGATACCGCCATGCCCCGCCGGCGGTACCTATACCTTGAACGCGGTGGGCACGGTGCCATCGGCATTGTGTTCGATCGGCACGACGGCGGATCCTCCGCATATCCAACAGTGAGCGGAGGTTGACAATCACAAGCGCGGGGAAGTCCCCGCGCTTTTTTATTTCTTTTCCGGCGGACGGAAATCGCCTACAAACCCCAAATGTCCAGGCTGCGGATCGCCGGTTTGCTCCTCTTTCTGATCACACTGGTGGTTTATCTTCCGGTGTTGCAGAACGGGTTCATCAATTATGACGACACCGATTATGTCACTGAAAACCCGGTTGTCCGCCAAGGATTGACGTGGCCGGGTTGCCGGTGGGCGTTCACGATGTGGCATGCCAGCAATTGGCATCCGCTCACGTGGCTATCGCACATGGCGGACTGTGAAGTCTTCCGGCTAAACCCGGCCGGCCATCATCTGGTCAATGTCATCCTGCATGCGGTCAATGCAGTTTTATTGTTTATCCTGTTTCGACGGCTGACAGCCAGTTTGTGGCCGGCCGCGTTCGTGGCCGCCCTGTTTGCGTGGCATCCGATGCACGTCGAATCCGTGGCATGGGTGTCAGAGCGGAAAGATGTCTTAAGCACATTTTTTGCGCTGCTGGCACTGCTGGCGTATGTGCGCCACGCACAGTCGCAAAATGCGATTCCCGAGGTTGGCGATGCGCCGGCAAAAACCGGCGGTTTTCACCTGAGCCGTCCGTACTGGCTGGCCTGGTTTCTTTTTGCGTGCAGCCTGATGTCCAAGCCGATGTTGGTGACGCTGCCGTGCGTCATGCTGCTGCTTGATTTTTGGCCGTTGCAAAGGCGCCGGGGTTTTGCCGGTTTGTGCGTGGAGAAATTGCCCTTTCTGGTATTATCGGCCGCCTCCTGCATCGTCACCGTTTTCGCGCAACGGCAAGAAGCCATGGCAACCTTTGCGAAATGCCCGCCGGGTCTGCGGCTGGAAAATGTGGTGGTGGCCTATGCCGGCTATCTGCAAAAATGTTTCTGGCCGGTTAAGCTGGCGGTTTTCTATCCGCTGCCGGACGCCATTGCCTGGTCCGCTGTCGTGGTGGCGGGCGCGATGTTGATCGCCATCACCGCCATGGTCGTTTTCATGATGCGGCAGCGCCCGTACCTGCTGGTGGGCTGGCTGTGGTATTTGGGGACGTTGGTTCCGGTGATCGGTCTGGTCCAGGTCGGCGACCAGTCGATGGCAGACCGGTATTCTTATTTTCCGTTGATCGGAATATTTTTGGCGGTGACATTTTTGATCAAAGATGTCACCGGGAAGCTTCAGCTTTCAAAGGCGGTCATCATTGCGCCAGTCATCGTGGTGCTGGGAGCCTGCCTGATGCTGACCACGATGCAGCTGAGTTACTGGCGTTCAAGCGAAACGCTTTTCACCCATGCCTTGGCGGTCACAAAAAATAATGCGCTGGCCCATCTCAATCTGGGCGAGGCTCTGCAAGAGCAGCAGCGTCCGGCCGAGGCGCTGGCGCAATATGAGGAAGTCCTCAAGCTGTCACCTGCCCGGCAGGAGGCGTACAATAACATCGCCCGCATCCTGAGTGACGAAGGCCGGCCGGAGGCCGCCCTGGAATATTCCCGCACCGCGGTCCGTCTGAATCCGCGTTCGCCGTCGCTGCACACGAGCCTGGGCATCGTGCTTGCCGAATTAAAACAGTTTGACGGGGCGCAGGCGGAATTTTCCGAGGCACTGCGGCTGGATGCGGACAACGTCCCGGCACATTTTATGGCGGGCCGGACCTATTTAAAACAGGGGAACGACCTGGCCGCATTGCCACAGTTGCGGGCCGCGCTGCGACTGGCCCCGGATGATTTTCAACTGGTGATATTCACGGCACGGGTGCTGGCATCCGATGAGAATCCGCAGGTGCGTGATGCCGCCGGGGCGCTGGCATTGGCGGAGCAGGCGGGCAAGATCGCGGGCAACGCGCAGCCGCTGGTGCTGGACACGCTGGCGATGGCCCTGGCCGAGGGCGGACGCTTCGGCGAGGCCGTAAAGGCCGAGCAGCAGGCGGTCGCCCTGGCGCAACCGGCCGGAGCCAACGGTGATGCGGCAGCGATGCAGCAGCGGCTGGAGGCGTATCAAGGCCAGAAGGCGTGGCGTGAATCGTTTGCGAAATGACCTGATTTTTATTGCGATGAAATATG
>DATHQS010000042.1:0-15248 GCA_035482455.1 Candidatus Acidiferrales bacterium
GCGTTCGAGCCGCGGAACAGCATCTGGAAACAGATGTTCGGGATGCGCTCGCGCAGGACGCGCAGGCGGCGCCACGGATCCTCGTGCAAAAAACGCATCGAGGTGTCGAACGTCGCCCCGCCCCACATCTCCATGCTGAACAGGTTCGGCGTGCGCCGCGCCACGGCATCCGCCACGGCGATCATGTCATAGCTGCGCATGCGCGTCGCAAAGAGCGATTGATGCGCATCGCGGAACGTCGTATCTGTGACGAGCAATTGCTTTTGCTTGAGCGTCCACTCGGCAAATTTCTTCGGCCCCAGTTCCAGCAGCAACTGGCGCGTGCCCTTCGGCGGTGCCTGCTTGATGTCGTAGGCCGGCACGCGCGCAGTGGTGAAATTTTCCTTCGGCACAAAACCCTTCGCCTGCGGATTGCCGTTTACCGTCACATCGCCGATGAAGTTCAGCAGCTTCGTGGCGCGATCACGCTTCGCCTTGAACTTGAACAGCTCCGGCGTGGTGTCGATCAATGTCGTCGTCGCCTGCCCGCTGCTGAAGATCGGATTATGGATGACGTTTTCGAGGAACGGGATGTTCGTCTTCACGCCGCGGATGCGGAACTCGCGCAACGCCCGGTCCATGCGCTGCAACGCCGCGCTGAAAGTCGGCGCCGATGCCGTGAGCTTCACCAGCAGCGAATCATAAAATGGCGTGATCACCGAACCGCCATAACCCATGCCGCCGTCCAGCCGCACACCGAACCCGCCTGCGCTGCGGTAGGTCAGGATGCGGCCGTAGTCCGGTTGAAATTTGTTTTCCGGGTCCTCCGTCGTGATGCGCGCCTGCACCGCGTAGCCGTTGCGCGGGATGTCCTCCTGCGCCGGAATGCCCACCTCCGGGCTATGCATCGGCTTGCCGTCCGCGATGAGGATCTGCGAACGCACCAGGTCGATGCCCGTGATGACCTCCGTCACCGTGTGCTCCACCTGGATGCGCGGGTTCATCTCGATGAAGAACCATTCCTTCGTGTCCTGGTCGTAGAGAAATTCCACCGTGCCCGCGTTGTTATACTTGATCTCCTTGCACAGCTTTACCGCCGCATAACACAGCTCATCACGCACCGTCTTGTCCAGATCCACGCTCGGCGCGATCTCGATGACCTTCTGGTGCCTGCGCTGCACCGAGCAATCGCGCTCGTGCAGATGCACCACGCGGCCATGCTTGTCGCCGAGGATTTGCACCTCGATATGCTTCGCGCGCGGAATATAGCGCTCGAGGAAAACCGCCGGATTGCCGAACGCCCTGCCCGCTTCACCTTGCGCCTCGTCGAGCAGGTCCGCGAGATCACCCGGCTTATGGACGACGCGCATCCCGCGACCGCCACCGCCGAACGCCGCCTTGATGATGAGCGGGAACCCAATTTCCTTGGCACGCTTCATCGCTTCATCGCGTTTCTCAATCGCATCTTCCGTCCCCGGCAACGTCGGCACGCCGACCTTTTGCGCAAGGGCTCGCGCGGCCGTCTTGTCGCCCATCATGCGCAGCAGATTTTCGTCCGGCCCGATGAACGTGATGCCCGCCTCGAAACAGGCCTTGGCAAACTCTGCGTTTTCCGAAAGAAATCCGTAGCCTGGATGGATAAAATCAACACCCTTCTCCTTCGCCAGCGCCACGATGCCCGCGATGTCCAGATACGCGCCGACCGGCCCCTTTCCTTCGCCGACCACATACGCCTCGTCCGCCTTGAAGCGGTGGATGGCCAGCCGGTCCTCCTGCGCATAGATGGCCACGGTGCGGAAACCCAGCTCCGTGGCGGCGCGAAAGATGCGGATGGCGATCTCGCTGCGGTTGGCGACGAGCAATTTTCTCTGACGTGTCGGTGCGGCGTTGGAAATCATAGTTGCAAACGCAGATGAAAGCGAAAAACGGGCCCGCAATCAATGCGGGAAATGAAAAAATCCCATCGCCAATACGGGTTAGTTGGGTTTGGTTTCAATGGTTTTCAAGACTTTCGGGGTTTTCAGATCGATCCATATGCTGGCCTTGGATTTGCCGGCGGGGCCCGAAAAATCCAGCCTCAATTTCCTCCCGGTCATTTCGATATGCTTTATTTCTTGTTCACCATGCATCACCCCGTCCTGCTGGAAAAAGTTTTCCCGGAAGCAACGGCTTAAACCGATTTCCCAATGCGTGTGCGCAAGCGGCCAGGCATCGTCCGGAATGTTTTCGATGTGATTGGTCATGGCTTCCCATCCGACGGCCGGCGGCAGTTGTTTCACCATGCTTTCGTCCCAGTTAAAAATGCCGTCATACATCAGGTTGCTGGCCCGGATGATTTCCCGGCCGGTCTCAATAAACAGATTCGTATAAACCGGGCCGTTTGATTCATCGTCCACCGGCTGGCCGGCATCCACTTCACCAAACCACACGGCTTTGGTCACGGGATCGATAAATGCGGCCACGGGAATATCAAACGGTTTATGCTGGTTCATCGGGTTGGTCAAAGGTTTGGTCGAGCAAACCGTATAGACCGCGGCCTTGGCGTCCAATTGCACTACCTCCCCGTTTGCCCGGTACAAAACAACCTTGGTATCCGTCCACGGGCTTTTCAACCGTTTGCTCCAGGTCATGCCCGCCGCATCCGAAGCATCGGTGTGGGCTATGGTGGCCCTGGCTGGATTCAAGGTTCTGTCCAGCAGCCAATTCCTCAACCCTGCGCTCGGAGCAAACACAAGCCATAGACCGAAGCCCGCGAACGCGAGAACGAAGATGGGTTTGTGTTTCATGGCGTGCTGATCCCGTTGGTTCCCCCCGGCTCCAGGTCTTTTTGCCGCCAGGTCAGTTTACAATTGAAATCCATCCGCCGGATATCCGCCGTCCCGCTCTGATGCGGTGGTGACAGTTTCAGGCTCGTGATCTTCAGCTCGCCCTCACCAAAAGCCGCTATCCGGTCAATGTCATCCTCACTGATGTCATTGGTGGATTCCGGGCCATTGATGCTTTTCCCGACCTCGGACGAAAAAACAAATTCCCGGTCTTCCTGCGAAAATACGGAGCTGTTCATGGTGCTGGGACCGGTATTGTCTTCGTTGCGAAAATCCCAGCCTTCGATGTCCCGCGGGTTCGGCCCGTGCAGCGGCAAGGTCAGGCCGGCCAGGTCATCCTCCCGTCCTTTTTCATGCACGCTGATTTCCCAGCCGTATTGCATCGGGTCGAGCGCAAAAATAAATCGGCCGCCAAACGGACGCTCAAACCTTTGACCGGCCTTGATCGAACCCGAGAAGTTGATGCTCGCCGGGTCGCCGAAGATGAGATCCAAGGTGGCCTCCGTCGGTTCCTTCTCCTTGCCGGTTTCGCGATCCGACAAAAGCCCGACCAGCCAGTCCCTGCCCTCGGCATGCGGACCGTCCCCGTACGGCAACATGCGCCCCTTGATTTCATGAAAACCGTCCCGACCCAGAAAATAAAGCGTCACCCGGCCGCTCCCGCTGCTCGCCGAGGAAAACGTGATGAGCCGCGGACGCCCCTGTTTGTCCGGCGGGACCGTTCGCAAGCCGCCAAACCAAAGGTCGCCCAAAAAGCGATACCCCTTCGGCGTCGCCTTGAAGATGAAATATTCATTTCCACCCGTCCCGGCATTCGCGGGCTGGCTGACGAGCAACTCCGTCCGGCCATCCCGGTCGATGTCCTCATTTCCGGTCTTCAACGGCCGGTTTGTGCCAAGGAGAGAAGCCGACCAGTCATAAACGTTCGTCAACGTGGCCGTCCCGTTCTTGAACTCCCTTGGCACAGCATACTCGTGCGGGCCAAACAGATCATCGCTGGGCGGATAAACCCGCGGTCCGGACGAGCAACCCGCGATCAGCCAGCTCACGACGGGCGCGAGGCAGAAAAGGAGTTTTGAGTTCATGTTTGTTGGCTGAAAGGTTTTAAGCCCGTTCAGAAATAATTCCAAATCATTTCGAATAAATCCCCTCACCAAGTGAGGGCTGTAAGCCCGCCATGTGATAGCCCAGGCTGAAGGCCTGGGTTTCATCGCCAAATATAATCACCGCCCTGTAAGGGCGGAACCCACGGCGCCTGCTGCTATGTGTGTTCATCCGTGTTTGCCAGTGCGGAGGTGGTCGTACGCAAGCACCGCTCTGTGGCCAAATTTCGGGGTTTCCGGGTTCATATGTCATAGGCACGATTTGGCACGATTAGGCACGATTGGCCGCCCCTGACCGTTTGGCTTCCTGCTCCTTCCACCGCTCCTGCAAGCGACGTCTCCGGAGCGCAAAGGCTTCCATAAACGCCTTGTGCACGTCCGGAAACGCTTTGACCTCCTTCACCGTGCATAATAACGCCCGGTGTCCGTCCAGTTTCTCCTCATACGCCAGCCGGTCCTGCGCCACCCGCAGCCGTCCCGCGTAATGATCCCCGCGCCGCAGCACCGCCGCGTCCTGGCACAGTTGCCGCAATCCCCGCAGCTTCCGTTGGAACCCCGCATCGGCTTTGCCGTTCCAGCCCGCTAACAGCTGCGCATACTGGACCTCCACCGCCATCGCCAGGTGATCCGCCAGCGGCCCCTGGGCCGCCGCTTTCAACGCCCGCCCCTTCCCCGCAAAACTTTGGGCGCTCACCAGCGCCTCCCGGTGCGCCTGCCATTCCACAAACCCGCCCAGTTTCCAATCCGACAGGTTGCTCTCCGTGATTTCACGGCCTTCAAAATCCTTGGCCAACACATGCTTCACCTTCGGCAAACTGTTCAACCAGGTCACAAGTTCCACCCCCGGCACCCCGTTCGCCAGCCGTTGATTCAGTTGCTCCCGTAGCCCCAGCGGCAACCGCGCAATCTTCCCTGTCCGTGTCATAACGTTCCTTTCTTTTTGATGATTGATGTTTGTTGTGTGTGGTGCTTGAATGTTCGGCGTTGCATGTTGAGTGTTGAATGTTCTGGCCGCCTTGCCGCGCTAAACACTTGACACTTGAACACTTGAAACTCGCTTCCAAGCTTCAGTCTCCGTCCATCCATGCAATTGGCATGTCATACCCCCGACCGTATCATGGGTCCCGCAAAGTTGAATTTCTCCCGGGAATGTAGAATGCAGATTTATGCCATTTTTCTGCAAAAAACCCGAGTGGGAACGGGGTGCGCCGCAAAATTTTCAAAACGCTTTCACTAACGGTTTTAAATAAACGACTTGCAAATGATAACCCAAGCCAAAAATCGGGCAAAAACTCAAAAACATTGGCATTTCGGAAGGTTTGTAGGCGACGAGGTGACGAGTCGTTTTTCCATCCCGCATCCCGAATCTCCCCCCCACCGGTTTCAAATTTGAGATCTGAAATTTCCAATTTGAAATTGTTTTACACCCTTTCGCCTGAGTCGCAGAGCGATGCCCGGATATTAGCCAACTACGAAGTGGCTGGCCAGACCGCACAAAATGAATTCGTGCCGAAGGTACGATGGAAAGTCGACCATGCCTTACGGCACATCCGCCCCATTGATGCATTTCGCAGCGCCCGCCGGGTCAGCTTTCATCCACTGCTCGCTCACCTGAAGCTGATATTTCTTCCGCTTGGTTTCATCGGTCACGGATTGCGTCCACTGCCAGGCGAACACCGGATATTTCTCCACCGCCCCTTCGAGAAACGCGCTAACCATTCCTTCGCTGTCGGTTCTCGCCGGCAAATTCGCCAGCCATTTGGCCACCACCGCCGGTTCCGCCTGGGACCATGTCTTGATCACCGGCTGTGCCAGTTCGGATTGCGAATTGGTTTCCGG
This sequence comes from Candidatus Acidiferrales bacterium, assembly GCA_035482455.1. Lineage (GTDB taxonomy): Bacteria > Verrucomicrobiota > Verrucomicrobiia > Limisphaerales > UBA11358 > UBA11358. The sequence continues at coordinate 5,747 of DATHQS010000042.1, forward strand.
AAAAGCCCGCAGCCAGTTGACGGCTGCCTCCGGGTCGAATGTTGCCCAGCTTGAAACCAACCCCTTGATGGCCGCCTTCTGGTCATCGCCCGCCGGCATTGCCGCAATATATTTCGCCGCCTGCTCCAGATGGGGCAGATCGTAGCTGCGGGCAGACTGTTCCAAAATGCTTTGCCGCAAGGTGGCATCAGCCAATGGCTGCAACAACTCCACTGCTCCCGGCAAGTCGCGCCTGGCCAATTGACGGCAGGCAGCGGTCAAAAATCGGGTCTGCATATCGCCTGCGGGCAGACCAAGTGTATAGCTGACCAGACCTTTCGGGTCGCTCTGTGCCCATTTGTCCGCCAAGTCCAGCATCGCCGTCTCCTTTTTCTCCCCTTCCGGCAGGCTCGCGACCCAGTTCGTCGCGGCGGAAAAATCACGTTGGAACCACACGGTGGCAATGATGCCAAACACAACGCCGGATACATTGGTCTGCTGATTGGCGATCTCGCTCGCCGCCTGCGGATCTTTGCCCGCCAAGGTGGCCAGGCCCCGGTTGAAGGCGACCGTGCGCTCGGCCTCCGTGGGCAGGGATTGCGCCCAGGCCAAAAAATTCGTGCCATCCCAGCTGTTGCCCAAGGCTTCAATGGCCCTTTGCCGGTAATCGCCCGCCGGCAGATTGGTCACGTACGCTGCCGCCGATGCCGGATTTTTCTCGATCCGCTGGTTCAAGACATATTCCCAGGCCATTTCCTTCGTGCCGTCAGGCAACTGCTCGCACGCCTTGGTCGCGGCCTCCAAGTCTTTCGCCGCCCAGATGTCAAACATGTCAGCAATCATCGCGCGTCGCCAGGTACCGGCGGGCAAAGATTCAGAGTCTGGCTGGGACTGAAGCCACTTCAAAGCCGCCTCCGGTTGTTGCTCTACCCAGACCGTCATGATGGCGGATAACATCCGGACATCCGCATCTTGGCCGGGAACCGATTGCCGCTGTTCAATGGCTTGAATCGGATCCGTTGCGGCCCAGCGACGGAACAGCGCCTCGTAAACCGATCCGGCGGGCGCCGGTTTTAAATCATTCAACCGGGCCAGCGTGTTGGTCAGGCTGTCGCCCGCCATTGCCGGGAGAATTTTTTCCAAGGCGAACTGCCGGAAACCAACGTTCGTCAACTGGCAGCTCCAATCGAAGGCGGCGGACGCATTCGTCCTCGTCCAGCCGTCCAGCAATTGCGCCTGAAAACGGCTGCGTTGCGGGTCATCCAAAATGACTGCCGCCGCCGCCAGCGTATTGGAAACTTCGCCCGTCGGAATCCGCACCGCCAGTCCATCTAGGATACGCAATTGATCCTCCCCCTGGCTGGTTCCGGCGAGGTTCTGTAGCAACAGCCGGATTTGTTCCCGTGTTAGCGTTCCCGACTCCGCGCCCTGTGTCGCCGTCACCTTGGCCAGGGCTTGGGTGGCGTTTATGCGTTGCCACCACGCGATGCTCGCCGCCAGCGCCGCCAGCACGGCCAACAGCGCCAAAACCTTGGTGAGACGCCGCGCTGCCTGGCTTTTATTTTGTATCGCCTGAACTTGGGCCTGGGCGGTTCGCGCTTGGCTCTGGGCTTCCAAGGCTTTGTTTTGGGCCTCTTGGATGTGGGCTTGCGCGTCGCGGGTCAGGTTTTGTATTTCCAAAACTTTGGCTTGGGCCTCGCGAACTTGCTGGCGGGCTTCCTCCAACTGGCTTTGGGCGGACCGGACCTGATTCTGAAATTCCTGGGCCTGGCTTTGCGCTTCCAAAAATTTATTCTGGGCTTCCTGCGCCTGCTGCTGCGCTTCCAACACCTTGCTTTCGGCAACGAGCGCCCGCTGGCTGGCTTCCTCCAGCCGGCCTTGCGTCTCCCGGACCTTGTTCTGAAATTCCTGCAACTGCTGTTGGGCCTCGCGCGCCTGGCTTTGCGCTTCCTGAATCTGGCCCTGAACGTCGCGGGGCAGGTTTTGCAGTTCCAAGGCCTTGTCCTGCGCCTCGCGGATTTGACGCTGCACCTCCGCCACTTGGCCAAGCGCTTCCCGGACTTGGCGCTGGGCTTCGGCCAGGTCAAAGAAATGCCGTTTCTGTTCCCGCCACCACAGCCCGTTGAACCCCACCCCGATCAGCAAGGCGATCAGTTGGATCTTCGCCATCTCCAGGTCCGCTTCCGCGTTCCGGTTGTCGCCTGCCAGGATTTCCCGTTTCTCCACGCCATGCCGGGCGTCCACAAAAATGCATTTGCCCGCCCGCCGGGTCGTATCCAGTGTTCCATCCGGCTGCACCGGGTGGCGCAGCGCGGGCACAAAACATTCGTCTGCCGGCGATATGCCGGGCTTCTTTCCCTCGGCGGCATTGGGTTCCCCGGCAATGACGATGGGCAGAATATTTTTGCCGCGACCAAGCTGTTTGAAATGGCGCACCGCCTCATTCACCCGCAGGCTGGCGGCCGAACGGGGCGAACAGATCACGATCAGACAGGTCGATTGCTCCAAGGCCTTGCGGATATCCGCGCCCAGGTCGGCCTCCTCGGGCAGTTTCTGTTCCTCCCGGAAAATCGGGTCGATTCGTTCTGGGATGATTTCGCCGCGCGCATTGATCTGCCCCGCGAATTCCGCCGGAATGGAAAAAGTCTTCAGGGCATCGTGCAACCAATCGCCCCAGCACAGGTTGCTCACCTCCGGTGCGCCCGGACGCTGCTCACGATTGTCTTCGTGGCTGTGGCTGAGGAACGCCCAATATTTATTTTCGTTATCGGTCATCATGACTCACTGGATATATCTGTCAAAAAAATTGGAGCTATGGATAAAATTGTCGGCACATCGCCTGCCCTGCTCGTGCTTACCAGCTTGCCAAAACCTGATATGTCGATGCCTTGAAGATGGTGATGGGGCGCCCGTTGGCGCAATGGACAGCCCTCGTCGCTTCGCAACGTCGGCCATTGGCCGGCGCGACGGATTTCTTGTTTAAGATGAAATTGGTCATTTGCAGCGGGTCACCATACGTGCTTTGACCAAAAGATTCAATTCTTCGCCGCAAACTTTCTGCATCTACGCCAGTTCCTGCCAACCCACGGTGCCTTTCCTGCACCACGATCTTCCCTCACTCTCCCCTTTGAACCTTCTCCGCAAAATCCACCGCCTTGCGACAAAGCGGCTGCCAGTCCAGTTCCGCCCGGACCCGCGCCGAGGACTTTTCCGCAAACGGCTGCCACTCCCCAACCGGCGCCGCGAGCCACTCGAGAATTTTTTCACCAAAGCTCACGCCCTCAAATCCGGCAAACTTCACGAGCGGATCATTTTTGAAGTATCCCCGAACACTCCTGAGCGGCGTGCAAACCGTCGGCAATCCGGTGGCGATGTACTCCACAATCTTCGCCACAAACGCGCAATGCGTCCCGGCGGATTCCTCGTACGGCACGATGCCCACCGTCGCGCTCGCCAGCTTCGCGGAAACCTCGGCGTACGGCGTGAACCCCGGCACCTCGGACTTGAACCCGGGAATGCCGTGTGCCCGCTGCAAAAATTTCTCCAAACCGGCCGTGCGCCGCCCCACAAACCGGAAAACCGTTTCCGGTCGCTTCGCCACCACCGTTTTCACCGCCTCAAACGCGATCTGCCCCAGATGATGCGCATCGAACGACCCATGCATCACCACGACCGACGGCGAACCGGCCGCCGGCAGTTGTTGGCGCAGCGGAAACGCCTGCGCATCGTAGCCATAATAAATGGGGCAAATTTGTTCACGCGGATAACCCCGCGCCGCCAGCCGGTCCGTAAATTCATCCGAAATGGCGCAAACCCCGTCCACGCCATAGCGCACCGGCAACGAAATCTCGTACCGCATCAGCGCCTGCACCACCGGCTTCGGCGCGACATAGCTCGGCCACGTCTCCATGAACCCCGTGAGCAGGTCCGGAAAATTCATCACCACCGGCACACCCAATTTCTTCTTCAACTTCCCCGCCGCCACCGCCGAAATGGCATGCTGCGAAAACACCAGATCAAACTTACACCCGCCGCTCTCGTCCCCCTCTCTCTTATGCCCGTTGCTCCGGTCTCCCTCTCTTCCCGACGCAGGAGGGAGGAGAGGGCCGGGGAGAGGAGGCACTTGATTTTCAGCATCAGTCCCCTCCACCGCCGCGACCACCATGCGCTCCAGAAAAAACGGATACACCAGATACTTAAAATTCCGCAGCTTCGCATACCGCCCCATCTCCCACTTCTGAAATTGATGCAGAACGATGCCAAATTTCTTTGCCACGGCCTCCGCCTCCGGAATCATCGGCCCAAATACATGGACCTCATGACCGCGCCGCGCCATCTCCTGGACTAGGTATACGGCCTCCGCTGAACCGCCGCCGGAGGGCGGATAAAACGGTTCGTGCGTGAGAAATGCGATGCGGAGTTTTTGCGGCACGCACAGACGCTAGAAATTTTGCGGCGCAGGTTCAATCCAATTTCCCGCCGAAAATGTTTTGACTTTGGGCCGGGAAAAACTAAATTAATCATCCGTTTCGGGGATGGGGTCATAGCTCAGTTGGTAGAGCGTCTGAATGGCATTCAGAAGGTCAGGAGTTCGACCCTCCTTGGCTCCACCATCTTTCACGAAACGGAGTTGGGTGAAAGATGCCGCGCCGTATCCCGCAGAGCGGGAGAAGGCGGGCCGGTAACGGAAACCACGTTCTTCATTCACGAAATCACGCCGGCCCTCAGCTCTCAAATTCACTAACTCATTAACTCACTGATTCATTAATTGCCTTCCAACACCAGCAGCGAAACCCCCTGCCTCGGCAAATTAAATTTCACCTCCGCCCCGCCCCCCTTCACCTCCACACTCTCCGGTTTCCCCATCGTCGCCAGCTGCCCGGCTTGTTCCAGCGTCGCAAATTGCTTCTCCGTGAGCGGCACCGGCGAGCCCATCTTTTTCCACGCCTCGTAGGAGTTGCTGTGCTCCGCATCAATCCGGTAATGCGTCAGCTTCGCCTTGCCATCCGGCAATGAAATCCCGCTCAGTTGCAGATCCACCGCCGCGTCCGATCCGGGCACATCGTCGTCATGATAATGCCAGACCAGCACGGCGATCTTGTTCTTGTCGCCGCTTGCCCACGCCGAGACATCCGGCTGCCCGCGCACCCCCGATTTCCGGATGGTCATGACGTCAACACTCCCGCTGCTGATCACGGCCAGTTGCTGGCCGCTCATCTTTCCGAACATCCGGAAAACATTCAACACCGGCAGGTCCAATCCCGCGCTGGCCAGCTGGCGGAATCCGGCGAACGGCGGCTGGTCCTCAAATTCAAACGCCCACGTCAGCGCCCCTTGGAGGTTCACACCGTACCGCGCCGCGATCTCCAGCTTGCGCGGAAAACTCGCCGCCGTGTAGCTCGAATACATCGTCCCGTTGCGATACGCATCGCGCGGCTCCCGGCACGCGGCGCAACCCTCGGGATCAGACTCACCGATCACGATGGGCAGTGATTTGAACTCGGGAAATTTTGAGATGACGCCGCAGGCATCGCTGATGTTGCGCAACTGGTTTGCCATGCCCATGCGGACATGGTTGTTTGTGAACACCGGCGAACCCTTGGCATGAAACGAAATAAAGTCGAGCGGCGCTCCGATGTTGCCCGTGACGAAGTTGGTGCCCCGCGCGCAGTGTTCCAGAAACTCCGCCAGAAAACTCCCGCCCGGCCCGCCGGCGACTTCCGGTCCGCCGACCCGCGCGTTGGGCAGCGCCCGGCGCACCCCGTCCACCGCGTAATCATACAGCTTGAAATAATCCGCGTGCGAACCGTGCCAGTACATGATGTTTGGCTCGTTCCAGACCTCCCAATACCATTGCTCCACCTCTGCCCGCCCGTATTTTTCCACGCAATGCTGCGCCCATTGATGCGCCAGTTCGCCCCACTTCGCATAGTCCTTCGGCGGATACGCCTGCCCTGCCCCGGCATCGGCCTTCTCATTCACTGGCGGATTGTGCGGATATTTTTCGGGATGCGTCGAAAGCGCCTCTGGCATGAAACCAAGCTGCACGTACGGCTTGATGCCGCGCGCCAGATACGTGTCAAAAATCTTGTCGTTGATCGTCCAGTCATAAATCGGCGTGCCATTCGTGTCCTCCTTGTACGCGCTGGTGGATCCCCACTTCAACGCATACGCGCCATCCCCGCTCGTCAACAGATGGTGTGCGCGAAAATAAACCTGCGGCCCGCCCAGTTGCCCCAGTTCACTGAGCAGCTTCTTGCCATCCTTCATGTAGGCATAATTCGGCTCGTCCGCGCCGAAGAACCGCCAGATAGGCTTCAGTTCACCGAGCGGCTTCGCCGCATCCACCGTGATGGTCACCGGAAACGGCGCGGTGTTGGTGGCATCCTCCGCCTGCACGCCACAAACAGATACAAGGGCCAATGCGGTCAGGGCAATGATTCGGTTCATGTTTAAATATATTGGCGAAGGACGTTTAATTCTTATCCCGCAACGCCGCCGGCAACCGGTGCGGACGCACATTGTCAAAACATTGCAGCATCGCAAAACGGCGCATGGCTGCGGGAATGCCGACGGCCGTGAACCCCGGATGCCCCGTCGCCGGAAACGGCCCGCCGTGGTTCATGGCCGGCGAAACCGCCACGCCCGTGGGCATCTTGTCATTCAGCAACCGCCCGACGCGCTCGCGCAATAGCGGCGAAATCTTTTCGTACACCGCATCATCCGAACCCCGCGTATCCGAATAGATCGAACCGGTCAGGTTCCCTTCAAGGTGCGTCAAAACCTCCAGTGCCTGCTTCACATCGCGCACGACGACAGTAAGCGACGCATTGCCAAACGCCTCTGTCTGCAATTTTTCCGGCGACGCCAAAAATGCATCCCCGCTGACGCGCAGGAGCGTGTTTGCAAAACGGTTTCCGCCCAGTTCGGAACCGCCCGTCACCGCTTCCGCTCCCGCCGCCTGCAAAATTTTCACGCTCGCTGAAAGATTGTTCGCCACCCCGCGCGAAAGCAGCGTTGTCGGCGTCGCCCCCTCCAGTTTGGCCTTCACCCCGGCAATGAATTTCTCCGTATTTGCACCCGCAAACAGGATGGTCAGCCCGGGGCTCGTGCAAAACTGCCCGTTCGCCATCAGGCAACTGCCGGTGAACTCTTCAACAATTTTCTCATTACGTTCCACCAGCGCCCCCGGCAAAATCACGACCGGATTCAGGCTGGAGAGTTCCAGATATATCGGTTTCCCGACGGCATCGGCGGCGGCCTTCAACTTCAACCCCGCCGTCCGGCTCCCTGTGAAACCTACGGCTCCCAGCCGCGGATCCGCCACCATCCGCAAGCCGTCTGCGGGCTCAACATGATAAATCATCTGCACCGTGGCCGGCGGCAAACCTGTTTCGCCAACGGCGGCAAACGCCTCTTCCGCCAGCAGCTTCGTCGTCCCCGGATGACACGGATGCGCCTTGGCGATCACCGGATTGCCCGCCGCGATCGCCGCCGCAAAATCTCCGCCCGCAACCCCGTTGTAAGCGAACGGAAAATTATTGGGTCCAAATATCAGCACCGGCCCCAGCGGCGCGAGCATCGAGCGGATGTTCACCTTCGCATCGATCACCGGCATCGCCCACGAACCGTCGATCGCGGCCGCCGCCGCCTGCCGCAGCTGGTTCGTCGTGCGCGGCAGCTCCACCTCGCCTAATCGCGGTGCTTTCGGCAACGCAGTCTCGGCGTGTGCCACATCGACCAGATCTGCCTTGCGTGCCTCAATCCGTTCGGCGAAGCGCGTCAAAAATTTGGCGATCTGTTCCGGCGGAATTGTACGCAGAACCGCCGCGGCCTCGACGGCCGCATCCAGCGCGGCTTCGCAGTCCGGCCACGACGAAACCGGAAACTCACCGGCCAGCTTTTCGGCGGTGGCCGGGTTCTCCGCCTGGAAGATGGCGCTCGATTTTGCCGTGCGCCACTGGCCGGCAATGAGGACAGGTGCTTGGGACATGATGCCCTCAGACTAGCGCGCTTGCCGCCCGACGACAACCCCCGCCATTGATTTTCCAGACAGTGAGGTTGCTCCCTATTGTTGAGAAAATCCCCTTCGTCATCGAAAGCTTTCCTGTCCAAAATTGCTATGGTTGCTAACCCGGCTTTTCAAGCACCAATCTCTGGACGGATGAGCCAACACTTGGAGCTTCTCTGGCCTGTCGCGCCGAAGCCTTGGCGAAGGCGGATGCTTGGATGTTGGACGCTTGGAGCTTTCCGGTCATTTGTCATTGGCGCTTCGTCATTCATTAGTCATTAGGAACTTAGTCATTCGTCATTCCCTACCCTCCGCCATTGACACCAGCCCCGTATTTTCCGAAATTCAGCGACCGAATTTACTATCACGCATGAGCAGCCCAGCCATCTCCACCGATTCCCTCCAACAAGCCGGCCTGACCTTCCCGCCCGCGCCCGACGTCATCAAACGCGCCCACCTCAACGCCGCCCAGTTCGATGCCATGTACCAGCGCTCCCTCCGCGAACCGGACAAATTCTGGCTTGAACAGGCAAACACCTTGGAGTGGTTCAAAAAGCCCACCGTCGCCCGCAAATACACCTGGGCCACCGATGCGCGGAAGATCGAGCATACCTGGTTCGAGGATGGCCAGCTCAACGTCACCACCAACTGCCTCGACCGCCATCTCCAGACCCTCGGCAACAAGACCGCCATCATCTGGCAGGGCGAACCCGAGGAGGACGTCAAGCACATCACCTATTCCGAACTCCACGCCGAAGTCTGCAAATTCGCCAACGTCCTCAAATCTCTCGGCATCAAGAAAGGCGACCGCGTCGCCATTTACATGCCCATGATCCCCGAGGCCGCCGTCGCCATGCTCGGTTGTGCGCGCGTCGGCGCCATCCATTCCATCGTCTTCGGCGGTTTCAGTTCCGATTCCCTCGCCGGCCGCATCAACGATTCCGAGTGCAAGCTCCTCATCACCGCCAACGTCTCCCTCCGCGCCGGCAAAAGCCTCGCGCTCAAGAAACTTGCCGACGATGCCCTCGCCCACACGCCCAGCATCTTGAAAGTCGTCGTCGTAAAACGGAACGACGAGCCCTGCAACATCGTCGCCGGACGCGATTTCTGGTATCACGAATTGATGGCCAAGGCCTCGACCGACTGCCCGCCCGAGAAGATGAACGCCGAGGATTACCTTTTCATCCTCTACACCTCCGGTTCCACCGGCAAGCCCAAGGGCGTCGTCCACAGCACCGCCGGCTATCTCCTCTGGATTGCGCTCACGCACAAATACGTTTTCGACATCCACCCCGGCGACGTCTATTTCTGCACCGCCGATATCGGCTGGGTCACCGGCCATAGCTATGTCGTCTATGGCCCGCTCTGCAACGGCGGCACCACCCTCATGTTCGAAGGCGTGCCCACTTATCCCGACGCCGGCCGCTTCTGGAAAATCGTCGAGAAGTTCAAGGTTAGTTCCTTCTACACCGCACCCACCGCCATCCGCGCCCTGATCCGCCTCGGCGATGA
>DATHQS010000043.1:0-3909 GCA_035482455.1 Candidatus Acidiferrales bacterium
GTCCAGGGCGGCGAACCGCGCCGAGTGTACGCCGGGTGCGCCGTTCAAGGCATCCACTTCCAGGCCGGAATCATCGGCGAGGACGAACTGGATGCCGGATGCCGGATGCTCCCCGTTGGCCAGCCACTTGGCGAGTTCCACGGCCTTCTTGGTGGCGTTGCCGGCGAAGGTGTCGGCGTTCTCGATGACGGGCGGGGCGGCGGGAAATTCCTTGAGTGTGAGGCAGCGGAAGTCCGCACCGAGGATGGCCTGGATTTCCCCGACCTTGTGGGCGTTGCGCGTGGCGATGAGCAGCGTCGTCATGCGCGGAGTATAGGCCAAAAATTTCCACGGGCGAGCTTGACGCGCAATTTTTCCACCGCAAAATCAACGTATGAAATCACGCATCGCCCTTGCCGCCGGCCTCGTGCTGGCCGCGCTTACGACCGGAATCGCCGCGGCGGAGACTGTCTGGCTGGATCAACTGGATGTCGGTGTCGCCACACAGGGATGGGGCGAGCCGCATAAGAATAAATCGGTTGATGGCAAGCCCCTGGCCATCGCCGGAAAAACTTACGATCACGGTTTTGGCACCCACGCGGAGAGCATCCTGCACATTAACCTGGATGGCGGGGCACAAACATTTTCCGCCAGCGTCGGCGTGGATGATGACGTGAACACCAACCCGGCATCCAGCGTGGAGTTCTTCGTCATCGGTGACGGCCGGGAATTATGGAACAGCGGCGTGATGCATGCCGGCGAAGCAGCCAAGGACTGCTCGGTGAACCTGTCCGGCGTGAAGTTGCTCACTTTGAAGGTCGGGGATGCGGATGACGGCATCAGCTACGACCACGCGGACTGGGTGGATGCAAAATTTGAGACCGACGGCGCGAAGACCTTCGTCGCCAGCGGCGAGGAGATGCCCGAGCCGGTCACGCCGTACATCCTGACGCCGCCCGCGCCGGCGACCCCGCGCATCAACGGGGCGGATGTCTTTGGCGTGCGGCCCGGTTCGCCATTCCTGTACACGATTCCGGCGACTGGCGAGCGGCCGATGAAGTTTTCCGCGAAGAGCCTTCCTGGCGGCCTGAAATTGGATGCCAAGACCGGCCGTATCACCGGCACCCTGAACTCCAAGGGTGAATTCGTTGTGACGCTGCGCGCCAAGAACATCCTCGGCCAGGCGGAAAAGAAGTTCCGCATCGTGTGCGGTGACCAGATCGCGCTGACGCCGCCGATGGGCTGGAACAGTTGGAACTGCTTTGCGCATGAGGTTTCCGCCGATCGGGTGAAACGTGCGGCGGACGCGCTGGTGAAGAGCGGCCTCATCAATCACGGCTGGACCTACATCAACATTGACGACTTCTGGGAAAATCATCGCGACTCCAAGGACCCGACGTTGCAGGGCGAATTCCGCGATGCGAAGGGTTTTGTCGTGCCGAACTCACGCTTCCCGGACATGAAAGGGCTGGCGGATTACGTCCATGGCTTGGGATTGAAGATAGGTTTGTATTCCTCGCCCGGACCGTGGACTTGTGGTGGTTGCACCGGCAGCTTTCAACATGAGCAGCAGGATGCGCAGACCTACGCGAACTGGGGCTTCGATTATTTGAAGTACGACTGGTGCAGCTATGAGAGCATCGCCAAAGGCAAGCAGGCGACGGACAGCAGCATTCCTTCATGGTCGGAATGGAAGGACAACACCAATGTCGAGGTGGCCGTCTATCCCTACCGCCTCATGGGCAAATTTCTGCGGCAACAAAAACGCGACATCGTATTCAGCCTTTGCCAGTACGGTATGTTGGATGTGTGGAATTGGGGCGGCTCGGTCAACGGCAACTCCTGGCGCACGACCGGCGACATCACGGACACCTGGCGCAGCATGAGCAGCATCGGGTTCAAACAGGACAAGGCCGCGCCACTGGCAAAACCGGGCAACTGGAATGATCCGGACATGCTCATCGTGGGCGAAGTCGGCTGGGGCAAGACGCACCCGACGCGCCTGACCACGGACGAGCAATACACGCACATCAGCCTGTGGTGCCTGCTCTCCGCGCCGTTGCTCATCGGTTGCGACATGGAGAAGTTTGATGACTTCACGCTGAGCTTGTTGAGCAACGACGAGGTGCTGGCCATCGACCAAGATGCACTGGGCAAGGAGGCGATATGCGCCATCAACCATGACAACGTGCGCATCTACAAAAAGGACCTGGCAGACGGCGGGCACGCCATCGGCTTCTTCAACCTTGGTGTGCAACCGGTGGACTTGTCGTTCAATGAGTTCGCGCCGCTGGGCCTGGCCGGCAAACAGCATGTCCGCGACCTGTGGCGGCAGAAGAATCTGGCGGATGTGGACACGCTGAACGGAACCCTGCCGCTGACGATTCCTGCCCACGGCGTGGTGCTGTACAAATTCACGGCGTCGAAGTAACCGGTGCCCACCGGTTTCCGTCCTCCTTGCCATGAAACTGTTTATGGTGGCCGTGATGCTTGGCGCCACGGCCATGACGGTGCCGGCGTTGACGGCAACCAATCTGGCCGGCTTCGAGGGTATCGAGGAACCGGTCGTGAAATATCTGGTCGCGGAGAAGAAGTTTGTGCCGGATGATTTTACAAACATCACCGATGCGGGCAGCAACACGGTGCGGATGACCTTGCGCTATCACGCGGACGGCTGGTGGGATGGCGACCGTGACCGGCATGACACGAGCCGCCAGCGTGCGGAGGTCAAGGGCATCGGCCCGCACCAGAAACCGGGCGAGGCGTTTGAATACGCGACCACGTGGCGCACGAGCACCAATTTTTACGGTGGCGGGAAATTTTGCCATGTGTTTCAACTCAAGGCGATCGATGGCAACAACGGCGCGCCCCTGGTCACGCTCTCGATTCTCGACGGCACCAGCAATTGCTGCGTGCACTATTGGTCGGGCAATTCTCGCGGCTTTGCCAATGTCCGGCAATTCAACTGGTCGCCCGGCGTCTGGGAGAATGTGCGCATTCGCATCCAGCCTTCCAGCGACAGCAGCGGCTCGAAGGACGGGGCGATTTCGGTTTCCGTGAACGGGGACGGGTTTCTGGGGGTGACGAATGTGGCGGTTTACCGTCCGGAGGCGACCAGCTACCGGCCGAAGTGGGGTTTGTATCGCGGCACCAGCAAGAACCTGCCGCCGGGCGAAAGCTACGTGGAGCACAAGGATGCCTCGGCGCGCAAGATGTGATTCAATCCAGCAGTTCCGCCAGCCGGCCATACTTGCGTTTCAATTCATCGATCAGGCGGTCGCAATGGCGGATGCGCTGCATGGCCCGGACCAGGAGATAAACCGCCAGCGCAATCAGGCCGAGGTTTAGCAGCAGCAGCGGAATCATCCAGTGCAGGACCTCGTGGATTTTGTAGGACTGCGACGTGGCGATGAGCACGCTTAACACCCCCAGCGGAAAGGCGAAGATGGCGAGGCCCGTGCGCAGGGTGGCCAGTGCGGTGCGCTTCTCTGCCAGCACCAGCTGGACCTCGCCCATGGTCGTCGCGTCGAGGTTCGCCACCAGCTCAGATTTATCGGCTGGATCCATCTCAATTTGAATGTACTTCCAAACCTATTTCTTGCCAGCCGAATCCGCGGCCGGTTCCGGCGTAAGCGGTTTCACGATGTCCGCGATCAAGTCGGGCTTGGCCGGGTTGCGCTCGAGGTAGGGATATTTTTCACCTTCGTGATAGTCGAGCGAATAGGTTTTGTAAAAGTCGTTGAACTGGACGAGCAGTTCGATCGGGGCGCTGTTGGTCGTGGCATTCTTCACGGCATCGCGGAGGATTTTGGCCGACCAGGCGCGGCCGTTCACGGCCACCAGCTTCATGGCCGGACCAAAGCCAGCAGCGTCCGCCGGAGAACCGGGGATGACATCGCTGATGCCGCCATCACTGCCGAGCGAGATGCC
>DATHQS010000044.1:0-18806 GCA_035482455.1 Candidatus Acidiferrales bacterium
CTGTACCGCTCCGACCGTCGAAACCGCCGAGACCGCCGCCCCCGCGGGCGCCACGCCCCAGGCGTGGGATTGGCAGGGCAAGAAGGGCGCACCCAAGGCCCCGGTGCCGAAGGCGCAGGACCTCTGGAAGCGTTACCACCAGCATACTGCGGACGACACCGACACGGAAAATGCGCTGGTGCAAAAATACATGCCGCTCGTGAGCGCAGTGATGAGCCGGCTGGCGATGACGCTGCCGGAGCACGTGAGCCAGGACGACCTGTTCAGCGCGGGCCTCGTGGGCATGCTCCAGGCGTTGAGAAATTTTGACCCGGCCTGCAACACATCCTTCGAAACGTATGCGCGCGTACGCATCCGCGGCGCGATGCTGGACGAGCTGCGCCGCATGGACTGGGTGCCCCGCACCATCCATGAAAAGGCGCGCAAGATGAAATCCGTTTTGCTGGAGCTGGAACAGAAGCTCGGCCGCACACCCACCGAGGCGCAGATGGCCAAGGCCATGAAGCTGTCCGTGGACGAATATCAGGAATTGCTGGATGAAGTCCGCCCAGCCGCGTTCGTCTGCCTGGACGCCGTGAGCGCCAGCGAGGAAGGCGATGGCGGCGCGCTGTACGAAATCATCGCGGACAGCGGTGGCGACAATCCGCTCGAAAACACGTCCAACAACGAGCTCAAGCAGGTGGTTTTTGAACGGCTCAAGGAATTGCCCGAGATGCAGCGGAAGGTGCTCGCGCTGTATTACATCGAGGACATGCACCTCCGCGAGATCGCCGAGGTTTTCGGGCTCACGGAATCGCGCATCTGCCAGATCCACGCGCAGGCCGTCATCGCGCTGCGCGCCTTCGTCCAACGGTTTGAATCCGGCGTATCCGGGAAGACCGCAACCGCCGCGTTCAAATGATCATCATCGTCGGCGCCATCATAGTCACCGTCTGCGTCTTCGGAGGATTTATCCTCGAAGGCGGCAAGATGGAGGTCATCTTGCATGCGACCGTGAACGAGGTGCTGATCATCGCCGGCGGGGCGCTGGGCTCGCTCATCATCATGTCGCCGAAAAAAGTTTTGATGGACATCCTGAAGGGCCTCGGCGGCTGCCTCAAGGGTTCGCCCTACAACCGGGCCGCGTACGATGACCTGTTGAAGGTGCTTTACGAACTGTTCCTGCTCGGCCGCCGCAACGGCATGATCGCCCTGGAAGAACATGTGATGGAACCGGCGAAAAGCTCGGTCTTCAAAAAATATCCCCGTTTCACGAACAACCCGCATGCCATGGAATTTTTGTGCGGGGCGCTGCGCCCGATCATCGACGGCAAGATCAAGCCCGACCAGCTGCGTCTGCTGCTGGACGTGCAGCTGGACCGCGCGGAATCGGAGCATCATGCCCCGGTCTCGGTTTTGCAAAAGACGGGTGACGCGATGCCGGGTTTCGGCATCGTGGCGGCCGTTTTGGGCATCGTGATCACGATGGCGTCGATTTCCGGCCCGGTGGAAATGATCGGCGAACACGTGGCCGCCGCGCTGGTGGGCACGTTCCTCGGCATCCTCCTGGCCTACGGTTTCATGGGCCCGCTGGCGACGAACCTGGAGTTTTTCGGCACGGCGGAACTGGATTACACGCGGTGCATCGCGGCCTGCGTGACGGGTTTTGCGAACGGCATGGCCCCGGTGACGGCGGTGGAGCTGGGCCGGCGCGGGTTGAGCAGCGAGTTCCGCCCGAGCGCCGAGGAACTGGAAGCGATGTTCAAGGCGATGAAGAGCGGCAAATAATTTCATGGCAAAAAAACAGCGTCATGCCCATCACGGCGGTTCGTGGAAAGTCGCCTATGCGGACTTCGTCACGGCGATGATGGCGTTGTTCCTGTGCCTGTGGCTGACGTCGCAGGACCAGAAGATCAAGGACGCGGTGGAACGCGCATTCCGCAACCCGTTCTCGTCCATCACCAAGGAATCCTCCGGCATCATCCCGAACAAGGAGGCGTCCAGCACCTACCGGCAGCAGGGGAAATTTTCGTCCATCTCCGCCATCGAGATCGAGGCGATGCACCACCTGCACGAGGACCTGGAAAAGCTGTTCAAGGACCAGAGCCAGGGTGACAAGAGTTTGAAGATCGATGTGACGGCCGACGGGTTGAGCATCAACATCTACGACC
Source organism: Candidatus Acidiferrales bacterium (assembly GCA_035482455.1). Taxonomy (GTDB): domain Bacteria; phylum Verrucomicrobiota; class Verrucomicrobiia; order Limisphaerales; family UBA11358; genus UBA11358. The sequence continues at coordinate 2,151 of DATHQS010000044.1, forward strand.
GCTCGCAGCAGCCCATCTTCCATCCGGACACGGACGTGTTCACCGATTACGGGGCGTGGATCTTCAACACGCTGGCCTGGGAGATCGCGCGCTACAACAATTTCCGCATCGAGCTGGAGGGCCACACCGAGACCGCCACCAACGCGGTGCGCGAGGCGACCCGTAAATGGGAATTGTCCACCGAACGCGCCAATGCCGCGCGCCGCAAGGTCGTGACCGGCGGCGTGAGCGGCGAGCAGATCTGCAAGGTGTCCGGTTTTGCCGACACCGCGCCGATGCCGGAAACGCTGCCCACCGACGAGGCCAACCGCCGCGTGACGGTGCTGGTGAAGATCAAGGAATCCGTCAACGCGCCCGACGCGCTCCAAGCCGATTTGCCCCATGACGCCGCTGCGAACTGAATCTTTTGTGCCGCTGACCGCCGCGCCCGCGCCCGCGGGACGGCGCGAATTCAACGTGTCGGTCATCCGCCGCGACGACCAACCGAAGCCGTTCCATTCGCTGGAACCCCTGCGCGCCGATGCCCTGGCGACCACCGCATCCACGGAGAAGAAAATCTGCGAACCGCGCGTCTCCGTCCAGCGCGACAACGGCCGGGTGACGCATCTGCGCATCCAATGCACCTGCGGCCAGGTGATGGATCTGGCGTGCAGCTACGACGACAGCACGGCGACCGCGGCGTAAGGCCAAAGGCCGCGTCCCCTTCAAGCTCTGGCTACAAGCGGGTAGTCTGAAGAAACATTCAACGCTCAACATTTAACACTCAACGCCGAAGGCGTACGTACGCTTGGCGCTTGGACGTTGAAAGTTGAATGTCGAGCGTTGAATGTTTTTCCGGTCCTGCCTTGCCAATCTTGCCTAGCCGCACGGGGTAACATTTGCCCCGGACCGCCTAAAAATCATTGAAAACCCCAATAAAAGCCGCATGGCATGGTCGTTGCTAAGCACGTCAGTGTATGGAAGTCAGCCTATATTCTGCCGCCTCCGCGATGAATGCCACGGAGCAATGGCAGGATTTGATCGCCGATAATCTCTCGGCGGCGAACGTCCCCGGCGCCCGCCAGCGCGTGGCGGTGTTCTCGGCCATCCCCGTCGGCGCCACCGGCCAGGGCGCGGACCGGTTTGTCATTCCCTCCGCCGGTTCGACGATCAGCTTCAAGCAGGGTGAACTGCTCGCCACGGGCAACAGCATGGATTTTGCTGTCGAAGGGCCGGGCTTCCTCCCGGTTCAACTCCCGGACGGTTCCAAAGCCTATACGCGCGACGGCCAGTTCAAGCTGAATGCCCAAGGCCAGCTCATCAACAAGCAGGGTTACGCGGTCCAGAGCGCCAGCGGGCCGTTGCAATTTGACCCGGGCAATCCCGCGCCCATCACCGTTACCGCCGATGGCCAGGTCAGCCAGGGTGTGGATATCAAGGGAAAGCTGGCCATCACCGAGTTCAGCGCCCCACAGTCGCTCACCCCGATCGGCGGCGGATTGTACCGCGACGACGTTCCCACGATGCCGCCGCAGCCCGCGACCACGACCTCGGTCCGTCAGGGCTTCATCGAACAGGGCAACACGTCCCCGACACTCGCCATGGCGAGCATGATCACATCCATGCGGATGTTCGAATCGAACGAAAAAGTCATGGCGATGCAAAGCGACCGCATGGCCAAAACCATCACCGATCTCAGCGGCACCACCTGATTTGAATTATGCTTCGCGCCCTTTACTCCTCCGCCTCCGGGATGCAGTCCCAGCAATTGAACCTCGACGTGATCTCGAACAACCTCGCGAACGTCAACACGACGGGCTTCAAGGAGAGCCGCCCGCAGTTTCAGGATCTGCTCTACGACACCACGAAGGCGGCGGGTTCCCAGCAGGGCGGCGGCAACCAGCTCCCGGCCAGCCTGCAGGTCGGCCAAGGCTCCGTGCCGGTGGCGACGGAACGGATCTTCACGCAGGGCGAACTGTCGCAGACGGGCGGCAACCTCGACATGGCCATCCAGGGCAACGGTTTTTTTGAAGTGCAGATGCCGGACGGCACGCTCGCTTACACGCGCGATGGCGGATTCAAGACGGATTCCCAGGGCCGCGTGGTCACGAGCGAAGGCTATCCCGTGCAGGGCGGCTTCCAGCCCGTGCCGCCCGGGACCACGAACATCACCATCACGGCCAGCGGCGCGGCGACCTACACGACGGCCAGCGGCAGCACCAATTTCCAGATCCAGCTGGCGAATTTCAACAACCCCGGCGGTCTCGATGCCATGGGCCACAATCTTTACAAGGAAACCAGCGCCTCCGGCACGCCCGAACTCGGGACGCCAGGCGCCAACGGTTTCGGCCAGATCGAACAGGGTTCGCTCGAACTTTCCAACGTCAGCGTCGTGAAGGAAATGGTCAATCTCATCCTCGCGCAACGCGCGTACGAGGTGAATTCCAAGGCCGTGCAGGCCGCCGACGAGATGATGCAAACCAGCAACAACCTCCAGCGCTGATGAAACAATTTCCGGCAATCCAACTCCTGACCCTGCTCGGTCTCCTCTCCGGTGCGGGCGACATCTCCTCCTCGATTGCCGGCGAGCCCGCACCGCTCCAACTCAACGCCGTCGCGCCCGTAAGTGGCGACGGTGTTTTTCTGCCTCAGATATTTTCCGCCGCCGGGCCCCTGCCCGCCGTCAGGCTCTGCGACGCCCCGGCCTTTGGCAAAAACCTGAACCTCACGCGCGAACAGGTCGGCGACCTGCTCGCCAGCAACGCGCCCGCGTTCGGCACCAATTTTTCCGGGGCCGATTCGGTCAAAATTTCGCGCCGGGCCCGGACCTTCGGCGAATCCGACGCGCTCGGCCTGCTCACGGAGCGGCTCCAGCACGACTATATCCGCGACAAGGGCCAGCTGGAGCTGGAACTGGCGCAGCCGTGGAGCCCGCTCGTGCTGCCGGATGAACCCCTCACCCTCGACGTGGTGGAAATGCCCAGCATGGGCGTCACGCCCGGCTTCATCGTCCGCTTCACGTTGCGCACGTCGCACGAGACGCTCGGCACCTGGACGGCCAACCTGCGCGCGCATGTCTGGCGCGAAGTCTGGATCGCCAGCACCCAGCTCAAGCGCGGCAACCCGGTGAGCATGGACACCCTGGCGCAGGAACGCCGCGACATCCTGAATGTGCGCGAGCCGCTGGCGGACATCTCCGCGAGCACGGATTCACTGGAAATGGCCGAGCCGGTTCCGCCGGGCGCACCGTTGCTGGCGCACATGGTCAAGGCGCGGACGGTGCTGCACCGCGGCCAGCGGGCGGACGCGCTCGTGGAAGACGGCGCCTTGAGCATCAAGACCAAGGTGGAAATTTTGGAAGACGGGGCGCCGGGTGAAACGGTCCACGCCCAAAATTCCATCACCCGCCGCGAACTCACCGGCAAGGTGCTCGACGACAAAACAATCCTGATCTCACTATGAAAATAAACCCCAGAATCCAAGTCTTTACCGTCTTCCTGCTCGCGCAGTCCTTCATCCACACGGCGGCCGTCGCGCAATCGCTATGGCACGACGACGCCTCACGCATGATGTTTGCCGACAAACGCGCCGCCGGCGTTGGCGACATCCTCACGGTCGTGGTGCAGGAAAACACGGTGGCCAACAAGAACAACGAGACGAAGACCGAAAAAAGCTCCAGCTTGAGCGCGGCCATCACGTCGTTCCTGTATCCTGCCGGCGCCACCAGCCTGCTGACCAGCGGCGGCAAGCTGCCGGCCATGGCGTATAATTCCGACCTGAAGCACGACGGCAGCGGCGCCATCAATAATTCCGAATCCATCGTGGCGCACATCGCCGTCAAGGTGATCGCTGTCCTGCCGAACCGCAGCCTGGTGGTGGAAGGCAAGCGCGAAACCTCCTTCAGCGGCGAAAAACAAACCATCCTCCTGCACGGCCTCGTGCGGGCGGAGGATGTCAACACGGACAACACGGTGTTGAGCTATAACATCGCCGATGCGACCATCCAGATCATCGGCAAAGGCACGGTGAGCAACGCCCAGAACAAGGGCTGGTTCACCAAGATCTACGAGTTCGTCAACCCCTTCTGATCATGCCGCTCGTACCCCGCCTGCTCCGTCCGCGTTCACGTCCCGCCTCCGGGGCGCGGGCGCTGCCACTGGAACAGCCTTTGCGCGCCGCGGACGGAAAAACCCCGGCAGCGCAGCCTAAAAAATGCTGTTCCCTGCCCGCCGTGCTGGGACTCATTCTCGCGCTGCTGGTGCCAGGGACATTGTTCGCGGGCGGCGTGCAACTGCGCGATTTGGTGATGGTCGCCGGGGCGCGTGACAACCAGCTGGTGGGCTACGGCCTCGTGGTCGGCCTCGCGGGCGACGGTGACAAGGACCAGATCTACACCAAGCAGAGCGTGGCGAACATGCTCATGCGCTATGGCGTCAACATCCCGGCATCCACAATCTCCGCCAAGAATGTCGCGGTCGTGATGATCACGGCGGACATCCCGCCGTTCGTCAAGAACGGGACGCGGATCGACGTGACGGTGGCCTCGATGGGCGATGCCAAATCACTTTCCGGCGGCGTGCTGCTGCAGACGCCGCTCGTCGGCGCGGACAACAAGGTTTATGCGGTGGCGCAGGGCCCGCTGGTGCTCGGCGGATTCGCCGCGGGCGAAGGCGGCGCGGGCGGCTCCAGCGTGACCAAGAACCACCCCACCACGGCGCAGATCATCAACGGGGCGCTCGTTGAAAAAGAGATCCCCACCCAGTTCGTCCACGACAACTCCGTGCAACTGCTGCTGCGCGACCCCAGTTTCAATTCCGCCTCGGCGATGGCGACGGCGATCAACGAAGTCTTCACCAACTCGGCGCGGGCGGTCGATTCCTCCACCGTGCAGGTGCAGATGCCGGAAGGCACGGAAGGCGCACCGGTGGATTTCATCGCCAAGCTGAACAAGATCGAGGTCACGCCGGACATGCCGGCACGCATCATCATCAATGAACGCACCGGCACGATCGTGGCCACGGCGGCGATCCACATCTCCAGCTGCGCCGTCGCCTGCGGGAACATCACCATCAACATCGCCTCGACGCTCGATGTTTCGCAGCCCGGTCCGCGCAGCGGTGGCACCACCGTCGTGACGCCGCGCACCGACACCCAGGTCACGGAAGTCCGCTCCGGCCTCATCCCCCTGCCGGAACTGCCGACCGTGGAAAAGGTCGCTTCCGCGCTCAACGCCCTCGGCGCGACCCCGCGTGACATGATGTCCATTTTCCAAGCCATGAAACAGGCCGGCGCGTTGCAGGCCGAACTGATCACCCGCTGATGAACATCTCCGCCATCCAGCCAAAGACCGCGACCGACGCCAAGACGGCGATCGATACGGCCCACATTCCGCTGGAGTCGCTCGCCAACAACAAGCAATTGACGGAAGATCAGAAGATCGGCGAGGTCAGCAAGCAATTTGAGGCGATCCTGCTGCGGCAATTTTTGTCGGAGTCGCAAAAGCCGGTCGTCCAGTCGGAATTCACGGACAACTCCACCGCCGCCGGCATCTACCAGGATTTCATCACCAACCAGATGGCCGACAGCCTGTCAAAATCCGGCGGCATCGGCCTGGCCAAGACTTTTGAGCACCAGCTCACCCATCATCACACCCCCACCACTCCTACGAAGACGTCACATTCATGAAAGAGCTTTTGTCCAACCTGATCGAATCGCTGCGCGAAGAGTTAAAGCAGTACGGCGAGATGCTCGCCCTGCTGGACCAGCAGCAACAGTTGGTGACGCGCCGCCAGACGACGGCGCTGCCGGATAACGTCAACCACATCAACGCGCAGGCCGAGGTGCTCGCCGGTGCCCGGGCCGAACGTGAACAGCGCCAACGCAACCTTGCCCGGTCGCTGGAACTGCCCGAAAACACCGGTTTCAAGGTCCTCATCCCGAAACTGCCGCCGGATTACCAGCCGCTCATTGATGCGCTGGTCGCAGAAAACAACGAGCTGCTTGTCCGGGTGCAGGCGCGGGCGCGGCAGAACCATTTGTTGCTGAGCCATTGCGTTGACCTGATGGCACAGCTGATCCATTCCATTTTTCCGGCGACCAAGCCGGTGATGTACAACGGCAACGGGCAGGCACCCGGCATCGTGGTGCCGGCACAATCCCTCTACCAGGCGGTAGGCTGAAATCTTATGCTCGGACTTTTTGGAACATTGGACCTGGCGCGCCGCTCGCTGCAAACGCAGATGACGGGCGTGGAAGTGACGGGGCAAAACCTCGCCAACGTGAACACGGCGGGTTATTCGCGCCAGCGCGTGAACATCTCCTCGTCGCCGGACCTGCTGACAACCGCCGGCCCGGAAGGCACGGGCGCCAATGCGACAGGCATCCAGCAGATCGTCAGCGACCTGTTGAACAGCCAGATCCAAAGCCAAGCCAGCGCGAGCGGGTACGCCAACGCCCAGCAGACGACGCTGCAAACCGCGCAGAACGGGCTGGATGAATTTCTCAACGGTTCCGGGGCGACGACCAGCACCAGTGCGACGGGCGCCAGCACGTCCGATTCCGGCCTGTCCGGCCAACTGACCGCCCTGTTCAATGCGTTCAGCAGCCTCGCCACCTCGCCTTCCCCGAGCAGCCAGCAGGCGGTGGTCGGCGCGGCGAAAAACCTGGCCACGACCTTCAACAACATCAGCAACCAGCTCACCGCGGCCGGCGCGGATGCCGACAAGTCCCTGTCCAATGACGTGGCCTCCGCCAACAAGCTGCTGTCACAGGTCGCGGACCTGAATTCAGAGATCGCCCAGGCCCAGGGCGGCGGCGGCAACGCGAACGACCTGCTCGACCAGCGCGAACAGGACCTGGAAAACCTGTCCCAACTCACGAGCATCACGACGAGCACCGGCACAAATGGCTCGGTAAATGTGAGCATCGGCGGCCAGACGCTCGTCTCCGGCTACAATGTGAGCGACACCTTGCAGACCTATGCCGGCAGCAACGGACATCTGCTGGTGCAGACCGGGACCGGCGTGAACCTGTCGCTCACGGGCGGCTCGATGCAAGGCACGATCGATGCGCGCGACGGCACGCTGGCGACAATGCAAGGCAACATCGATTCACTCGCCTCCAACCTGATCACCGCGGTCAACACCATCCAGAACAGCGGCTATAATTCCACCGGCGGCACCGGCAACAGCTTTTTCACCGGCACAAACTCGGCGACGATCGGCGTCAATGCCGCGCTCACGAACAACCCGGCGCTGATCCAAGTCTCGGGCAGCGCCACCACGGGCGGCGACACCTCGCTGGCTTTGCAGATCTCACAACTGGCGACCTCAACGCAGGCGGGCCTCAGCGGCCAGACGTTTGGCGACTATTACGGCGCAACGGTGACCGGCCTTGGCAGCGCATTGTCCGATGCCAACACGCAGGTGGCCAACCAGACGGCGGTGACGAACATGCTCGCGACGCAACGCGGCTCCGTCAGCGGCGTCAACACGGATGAGGAGATGACGAATTTGATGACGTTCCAACGGGCTTACGAGGCGTCTGCCCAGCTGATCACAACCATCAACACCATGATGGGCGACACGCTGGCGATGAAGACTTCATAATTATCATATGCGCATAGCCACCAATGCCTATACGGATTCGATGCTGAACCAGTTCAACCTGCTGGCATCGACACAGCAAAATCTGCAGAGCCAGGTTTCCACCGGCTTGCGGGTGCAGGCGCCGTCGGACGATCCGGTGGCCATGCAAAACACGCTGGGCTATCTCGCCAACCAGTCGGTGCAGGCGCAATACAGCGCGAACATCGGCCTGTTGCAAACGCGCGCCGCGTCCGTGGACACCGTGTTGCAATCATTGCAGACGATCTCCAGCCGCGCCGGAGAGATTGCCACGGGGGCGGGCAGCGCCACCAACTCGCAATCCGACCTGAACAATTACGCGGACGAGGTCAATAAGCTGATCAACCAGGTGGTCAGCGCGGCGAACACGAAAGACCCCTCGACCGGGAAATACCTTTTCGGCGGCACGGCCTCCGGTTCCGCGCCGTTCACCACGGCGACGGACGCCAACGGCGATGTGACCGGCGTGACTTACAATGGCAACAGCACGGTGAACCAGGCGCAGATCGGCGCGGGCCTGACGGCCTCGGCGGACATCCCGGGCGCAAACACCAGCGGCACCGGCGCACGCGGGCTCATCACGGACAGCCAGTCAGGCGCGGATTTCCTGAACCATCTGATTTCGTTGCGCGACAACCTTCAGGCGGGCAACACGACCGCGGTCACAAACACCGACGCCGCGAACCTGCAAAAGGATGAAAACAACATCTCGTACCAGGTGGCCAACAACGGGGTGATGCAAAACCAGCTGACGGCCGCCGGGACGTTTGCGACGAGCAGTTCGCAGTCGCTGAGCCAGATGATCTCCAATTCGTCGAGCGCGGACCTGATGACGACGATGGTGCAGCTGAACCAGGCGCAGACCTCCTACCAGGCGGCACTGCAAAGCGGCGCCAAGATCATGCAACTGTCGTTGCTGAACTACATCCAATGAAAACCGCCTTTGATTTCCATTCCCGGCTGGTGACCAGCGGGGAAAATTTGGCCCAACCCGTGCATTTTTTGCCGGGCGGACGGGTGATAAACACCCCGGAAGCAGGTGTTTTCACGACAGAATTGACCCATCTGCCCATATTTTCGGGGGTTTTGAGTTTTAATGCGGAAAAATTAACCATGGCACAACCGTTGCTAAGAGGAGAACTGCGATGAAATGCGCTGAATTGATGGAACCAGAAATCACGGCACGGACGCCGCACACAAACATGGTGCGAATCCCTACCGGACTGCTGGGTTTCGAGCAAATCAAGGATTATGTCCTCAAGACAAATCCTGAAGAGGCGCCGTTCGCGTGGTTGCATGTCGGGGACGACTCGGGCCTGGCCTTTGTGGTCGTTGACCCGTTCATCGTGATGCCGGCCTACCTGCCGGACATACCGAAGGTGGACGCGGACTTTTTGCAGCTGTCGGAGCCGAAGGACGCCCTGCTGCTGAGCATCGTGACCATCAAAGACGGCGAGCAGCCGACGACCAACCTGAAAGGGCCGATCGTCATCAACCGGCATACGCACGTCGGCAAACAGGTGATCATCGCCAATGCGGCGGATTACTCGTTGAAACACCCGCTGCCCGTGGCGGCGGAATAACGGAATAAGAATAAGAATTTTTATGCTGATCCTATCGCGAAAAATCGGCGAGAGCATCGTGATTGATGGACGTATCCACGTCAAAATCATGCGCGTCGAAGGCGATGTGGTGAAGCTGGGCATCGAGGCGCCATCATCGATCCCGGTGCACCGGCAGGAAGTGTACGAAGAGATCCAGCGCAACAACCAGCAGGCGCTGACGAAGCAAAGCACGTCGCTGCCGAAACTGACCAAACTGCCGAAGCTGGCGGGCACGGTCAAACAGGTGATTTAGAATTTTGCGGTGAAAACCGCCACAGTTGTCCAGTGATTCAAGCCGCCACTAACCACGGCGGGGAGACCACTGGCTCCTTCCCCGGGCGGGCCGGATTTCCGGCCCGCCCGGCAACAATGTAAAAACGAGTCTGCGCAAAACCAGGCCAAACACGCGGGGTTCGCCAGCGCAGAAATGGCTGCCCTGAGAATGAACAACTCTGACCGCCTTATGACGAACCCCAATGTTCCGGAACGGCCCTGTCCAGTTTGCCAGTCGGCAGCGCCCGTCGTCTTGATCAAACAAGACCATGCTTACCAGCAATGCCCGGCTTGCGATTGCGTTTTCACCCCCCTCATTCAGGCTTCGGCCCTGGTCACCGCGAACAACGGCCATGTGGGCCGGCATGAACAAAATCAAGATCGTGTGCGCCTGGAACGCCTTACCAAGGCGCTCGGTCGTGAGGCCCGGCAGATCATAGACTTCGGCTGTGGCCAGGGTGAAACCACGCGGTTTCTCCAGTCCCAAGGCCTCCAGGCAACCGGCATCGATCAGGACACGGCCATCCAATTGAAGGATATGGCTGATGGTTCGGTGGATGGAATCATGATGGTCGAGGTCATCGAGCACTTGTACGCGCCGCAGGCCATTTTCAGCCAGTTTAACCGCGTCTTGAAATCCGGAGGCGTGGTTTATGTGGAAAGCAGTTTCGCGGATAAAAAGGAACTGGCGACTTGGAACTATTTGGATCCGGCCATCGGCCATTGCACCGTGCACACGCTCCGCTCCATGGAACTTCTCGCGGAGAAAAACGGCTTTGCCATTTCCTGGGTCAACCCCAATGTCTGCTGCCTTGCTAAAAAAATCTCCGTGGCTCCGGCCACGGAAAATCCGCCGGCCCAGCCCCCCCTTCCACGCATGCTGGCCCTGCAACGCGTCAAGTCAGCCGCCGGCCCGTTGGAACCCGCCTTTTTGGCCGAGTTGACGGCCCTGTTCGGTTTGCGGGCATTTGTGGAGACAGGCACCTTCCTCGGCAATACCACGGCCATCGCCGGCGGAATTTTCGAGGAAGTCCACACGATTGAACTGTCGACCGAACTCGCTGCGAAGGCACGCGCACGATTCGCCAACACGACGCACATCCATGTCCATCAAGGCGACTCGGCCGGGTTGCTTTCCCAAATCCTCGAACAGCTTTCCGTGCCCGCGCTTTTCTGGCTCGACGGACATTACAGCGAAGGGGTCACGGCCAAGGGCCAGGGCAATACGCCGATCCTGGATGAAATCGCCGCCATCGTCCGCAGCGGACGCAAGGACGCGGTGATCATGGTGGATGATCTCCGGTTGTTTGAACGCCGCAAGCTGGCGGTGGCAGATTCATCGTCATTGCACGGTTATCCCACGGTGGCCGAATTGCACGCCGCCGTGCAGGAGATTGATCCCGGCTACCAATTTTTTGTTTACGGCGACATCGCGCTCGCTTTTCCCGCGACCGCCAATGTTTCGGTCTCGCCGCTGGTGCTGGCGATGACGATCAGCCGGCTATTCAACGGCAACAATCTGCCGGTGGAGGAAGTGATCGGCGCTGAAAGCCTCCTGGCCCAGGCGGAGGGCATTGAGCGCGAAGTTCTTTGTGAATTGCCGGCGATCTCGGCAGCCATCGAACAGTACGGTCTTGGCCTCCACTACCGGCTCTGGCAGGGACATGTGCTGCTCGGCCAAAATGATTTTGCCGGGGCCAAAAAGCAGTTTCTGGAAATCCAACGGCTCGGATTCAAACATTGGCGCGGCCACTGGTATCTGGCCCAGGCCAGCGTAGGAGCGGGCGAACACAGCCTGGCGCGCATGTTACTGGATGCCTTGGTCGAGGCTGTTCCTAATTTTACCGCCGCCCGTGAATTGCGGCAGAAGCTCCCGACGACGGCCCCGGTTACGGTGGCCGCCCTGCCCCGCCCCATGTTGACGCCCGGCCAAAACGCCATGCAGCACCTTTGCACAATCGGCGTTTACCGTCCCGGCCAGCCGCTCCGCCTGCATCTTGGCTGCGGTGAGCAGCATTTCGACGGCTATGTAAACATTGATTACCCGCCGTCGGAGCACTCCTGCCAGACACAGATCGGCGCGGACGTTTTTGCGGACATCACCAAATTGCTGTTCCCGCCGCAGAGTGTGGATGAAATCCGCCTGCACCACGTGTTTGAACATTTCAAGCGGTCCGAGGCGCTGGCGCTGCTGATCCGCTGGCATGAAGCGTTGAAGGTCGGCGGACGGCTGCATCTGGAAACACCCGACCTGGATGGCTGTGCGCGGCAACTGGTCTCCAACATCCCTTTTCAGGTCAAGCAGGTGGTGATCCGGCATTGTTTCGGGTCACAGGAAGCCGGTTGGGCCAACCATTACGATGGCTGGACCGCCGAACGCTACTGCCATGTGCTCGGGCAGCTTGGTTTCAGCGTGCAGACCAAAAACTGGAGTTGGCCACACCCGCCGCACCTTGCCAACGTCGAAGCTTTTGCGACCAAAACCCGGAGCCTTTCACGGGCCGGGCTGCTCGCCGCCGCCGACCGCATCTTGAGCGAATACATGACCGTGGACGTGCCAAGCGAACGGGGCATGTGCGAAGTGTGGCGCAAGGCGATGCGCGATTTCCTCGCGGCCACCGAACCCGCTCCGGCACCAGTGGCGTTCAGGCCCATCGAAAAGGCAGCGCCCGCGGGCGATGTGGTGGTCAAGCTGCAAGGCGGCCTCGGCAACCAGATGTTTCAATTCGCCGCCGGCCTGGCGCTGGCGCGGCGCAACGGCTCCCGGCTCAAGCTAGACCTGAGTTTTTTGCGCGACCGGACTCCGAGGGTTAATTTTACCCAGCGCGACTATTGCCTCGACCTCTTCCGACTGCCGGCTGATTGCGAAATCGTGGCCGACGGGTCGGCGTACGCGAAGCGGCTCCCCTGCCACGTGGAGCAGCAGTTTCATTTTGACCCGAAGTTCCTGGCCCTCGGACCCAATGCCTACCTGGATGGTTATTTCCAATCAGCCCGTTTTTTTGAGCCGGTGCACGCGGAAGTGCTGCGGACGTTCCAATCGTTTGTGACGCCCCTCAACGCCGAACAACAGGCGCTGGCGGAAAAGATCAAAGCCTGCCCGGCGGTCTGCCTGAACGTGCGGCGCGGCGATTATGTGGCCAATCCGGTCGCCAATGATTTTCACGGCGTCTGCGATGAAAGCTATTTCCACGCGGCCGTCGCGGAAATTCAGAAGCAGGTGCCGGGAGCACACTTTTTCATCTTCTCGGACGATGTTGAATGGTGCCGCACGGCGAACCTGACCAACGGCGCTCCTTTCACGCTGGTGCCGCATGAATTCGCGGGCGACCGCTTTGCCGCCTATCTGCAATTGATGGCGGCCTGCCGTCATTTCATTCTGCCGAACAGCTCGTTCGGCTGGTGGGCCGCGTTCCTGGGCACGGCACCGGACAAGATGGTTTTCATACCCGTTCCGTGGTTTGACAATCCGTTCAACAACACCGTGGACATGCTGCCGGCCGGTTGGCGGCGGCTGCCCAAAAACCGCGCGGCGGCACCGCAGGTTTCCGTGGTCATTTCGTGCCACAACTACGTGCAACACCTGCCGGAGGCCGTGGCCAGCGTCTGGAACCAGACTTACCGGAGTTTTGAGATCATTCTCGTGGACGACGGCAGCACGGATGATTCACCTGCGGTCGCGCAACGGCTCGCAAAGGAGACGCCGGCGGATATTTCGTTCCGCATCATTCGTCTCGAAGATGTCGGTCCCACGGCGGCCCGCCGCTCCGCCATCGGACAGGCGCGGGGAAAATATATCGTGCCGCTGGACGCGGATGACCGGATCGCACCGGAATTCCTGGCCCAGACGGTTCCCGTGCTGGAGGCCGATGCGAAACTGGGCTTTGCGTACGTGGACACGGTTTTTTTTTGCGAAAAGCAGCAGCGCCATCAGCAGCCGGAATATGATTTCGCGAAGCTGTGCCAGGGCAACTTCATCAGTCATTGTTCCTTGATCCGCAAGGCCGCCTTCGATGACGTGAGCGGCTACGATTCCGAAAACTGGGGCTATTATGAGGACTGGGATTTGTGGATTCGGCTCGGCACCAAAGGCTGGTTCGGCAAGCACGTCGGCGAGCCGCTCTTTTTCTACCGGCATCATTTTAATTCCTCGCTGAGCCTGTTCGCCGGCCGGCTGGATCCCATCTACAAGGCCTTTTTGCAGACGCGCCATCCCGGACTTTTTCCGAAGAACGTGATTGCGGCAGCGCAGGCGACGCTCGCGGAAATGCCGCCGGGCTGGAACCTCCAGCCGCCGATGCGGAACATCGACCAGCTCAAGTCCCTCCTGATCCGGCATCCGGGCAACCGTCATGTCCTGTATTTTCTCGGCTGCGCCCTGATGAAAGGCGGCGCCAGCACGGAGGCGGAAACTGTTTTTAAAAACTTACTGGCCATGCATCCGAACGATACGCAAGCGCAAGAGGCATTGAAGCAGTTGACCTCAACGGCAGTGAACGGCCTGGTCTCGGTCATCGTGCCGACATACAACCGCCCCGACTGGCTGGGCGAGACGTTGCAGAGCATCCTCGCGCAGACGTATCGCAATTTTGAGATCATCGTGGTCAACGACGCCGGGCCGGATGTCAGCCACGTCATCGAGCCGTTGAACGCCGACGGGCAAATCCGACTGATCCGGCACGAAAAGAACAAGGGCCTGGCCGGCGCCCGCAACACCGGCGTTCGCGCCGCACGCGGCCAATACATCGCCTATCTGGATGATGACGACATTTATCATCCGCATCACCTGGCCACGCTGGTCAGTCATCTGCAAGCCACCGGGGCGGCGGTCGTCTACTCGGATGCCCACCGCGGCACCCAGCGCAAGCAAGGCGACCGCTATGTGGTGGTCGAACGTTCGGTCCCCTACTCGCACGATTGGGACGGTGACAAGATTCTCGTCCACAATTTCATCCCGGTGCTCTGCTTCCTGCACCGGCGGGAATGCGCCGGGGCGGCCGGCTGGTTCGACGAAAGCCTGACGACCCACGAGGACTGGGATCTGTGGATGCGCATGTCGCGCCTCTTTGAGTTCAGCCACATCAAGCAGGTCACGTGTGAATTCCGCTGGCGCGACGACGGCTCTTCCATGTCCAGCGAGCGGCAGGCGGATTTTGCGCGTACTGCAAAAATCATTTACGCGAAGAACCCGGAGTTCGTGGCCAACCGCCCGGACCTCCAGGCCCGCCGGCAACAATACATCCTTGAACACACCCGCCCGGCCACGCCGGCTCCGGTCAAGCCGGCGGCAAGCACGTTGCCGGTGTCCATCGTCATCCCCGTGTTTAACAAGGTGGAGTTCACGCAAAAATGCCTGGCGCGGCTGGCGGCCAATCCGTGCGCCGTGGAGCATGAGATCATCGTGGTGGATGATCATTCATCGGATGAGACCGAGGCATTTTGCCGCGGGCAACTGAAAGTGATGCCCAATCTGCGCTATCACCGGCTGCCGGAAAATCGCGGATTCGGGCGCGCGTGCAATCACGGCGCGGAACAGGCGCGCGGACACTGGGTGGTTTTCCTGAACAATGACACCGAACCGGAAGCGGGCTGGCTGGAGGCCGCCGTGGCACGGTTGCAGAGCGACCCGGCGATCGGCATTCTTGGGGCCAAGCTCCTTTATCCCGACCGGACGGTGCAGCATTGCGGCATTGAATTCTCGTGGGCCGACAATCCGGACCATAAGATCTGGCCGTTGCACCGTCATCCCGGCGTGACGGAACATGATCCCAAGGCCAACGTCGCCGGCCAGGTCATCGCCGTAACGGGCGCGTGCCTGTTTATCGAACGCAGCCTGTTCCAAAGCATCGGCCAGTTTTCACCGGAGTATGCGATGTATTTTGAAGACGCGGACCTGTGCTTCAAATCGTGGCGGGCGGGGCGGACGGTTTTTTACGAGCCGGCCTGCGTGGCGATCCATCATGAGAGCCAGTCCAGTCCGAATCGCGCCCGGGTTGACGCCTTGAACAGGAAATCCGGCGAAGTCTTTTTTAAAAAATGGGCGGGACCGCTGGCACAAATCGCCTTTGACTCCTGTCTGGAGAAAAGCGACGGCCGATTCAACTATTTCCGTCCGGAAGTGTTGCAGTACCCGGGCAGCCACGTGGACGCAAGGGCCCTGGAAGCCACCGGGAAACAATTGATCCGGCTGTTCACAAAAACCGGCCCCTTCTACATGCATTTTGGCGGGGCCGGGGACGCGTTGTTGCTCCTGGCGACGTTCCTGGACAAGCATCCGGACGCGCAGGTGGTCAGCTTTCCCAATTCGATCCCGGCGGCACGCAGTTTCTTTGAGGCATTTCCCTCGCTCAAGCGCGTCTGGTTTCTGCCGCAAAACAAGGCCCCGCAGTTCCACATCCTTTTGCGCATGATGATGCGGCATTCCCCGGACTGCCTGGGCATGGGCACGACACCGGAAGGTGATTATTTCAAGGACTGGCATGCCGGGCTCGATATTTTCGGCCAGTTCAATGTGTCACGCCGTCCGGAATGGACGCAGCGGTTCAAGACCAATCCCCAGCCCAAGCAAATCGTGCTGGCCCCGAAGGGCAGCCTCTGCGGCATGGTCGGGACCAAGCGCAACATCATCGCGCCGGAGGTTTGGCCACAACTGGTCAAGCTGATCTGCAAACACGGATTCCAGCCGGTGATCATCGGCACCCCGGATGAAGCCGCCCAGTATCCGTGCCTGAAAGGATGTGAAGACCGGCGCAGTTTCTCGTTCCAGGAACAGATGGAGCACATCGCGAACAGCGCCATGCTGATCGGCGCCGACTCGTGGGCCAAAACATTTTCTGCGCTCGCCGGCGTGTCCACGCTGGTCTTCGAACCGATCAAAGGCACCGATTGGAACGGCCGGAAAGACCCGTCGGATTTTGTGTTCCTCGATCCGTGGGAAACCATCACGGTGGTGAAAAGTTTTGAGCAATGCCGCAGCCTGTTTGAGCGGTTCGCCAAGGGCACCTTGCCGGCGAAATCGGCCAAGGCGACGACGGCGCAGCCACTTGCCGTCTCGTGGGAAGGTTCATTTTTGGATCATGGCAGCCTTTCGCACGTGAACCGCGAACTGGTCGGCCAGTTGAAGCCCATCCTAAGCGGCACTCTCCGTTGCGTGAGCAACGGCGCACCTGCCGCCG
>DATHQS010000045.1:0-4465 GCA_035482455.1 Candidatus Acidiferrales bacterium
TCTTCTCCCTCTCTCCTCAACGAGGAGAGAGCCGGAGAGAGGAGGCCTGATCCGTTTTGCATTTCAGTCTTCATTTGCTTTGTTGGCCCGTGCGGTGGTTGCCAGCACCGCTTTTTTTATTTTTAGGTCGGATTAGGTCGGATTAACCCGGAGAGCTTGCCGGTGCGGTGGTGGCAGTACGCCAGTACTTTTTTTCTATGGTCGGATTTCGGCGGATTTCGGCGGAGAAACGGCACCCCAGACCCGGTACGCCCGCCGCCAGTACCCTTCGCGGCCCTTCGCGTTCGTCGCGCGACCACTTCCCATTCATGTCATTCATGACATTCATACCCCCGTTCTACCACAGGTCCCGAAAAGTTGAATTTGTGTGGTATGTATAAACGTACGATTTATGCCATTTATTTTCATTTTTCGAGAGTGGGAAGGGGGGTCCACCCGAAAAAACGAAAACGCTTTTGCAAACTACTATCTACCATCAACTTTCAACCATCAACTCACAGCCAGCCAGTGGCTAAAGTTGCGGATTTGCTGGGGAATTGAACAATTTTTGAAAATTAAAAAATCAGCCCCTGCTCCCATTCCCGTAGCAGCCGAGGTTACGAGGCTCAAATTAAAATGCCCACCACTCTCAACTCGGTAATTAAATAACTCCCTACCCAGGTAGTTTTCGAACGGCTCCGTCCTTCATGCGCCTGCCTTACTTTTTTATGTACCCCTCGTACTGTCCCGTCCCGCCCGTTTCCCAAGGCCGGTAACTGTTGCAGAAATCAATGCGGTCCCCCATGGACGGATGCGTGGCGCGCCAGAGAATGAACAGTTCTCCCGGTCGCGGATTACCCAGATTGTGCTGTTGCAGTTTCAGAAATGCGGTCGCGGCCGCGTGATTGTTGTGCGTGAGTTCCAGCCCAAACCGGTCGGCTTCATGCTCCTGCTGACGGCTGAACGCCATTTGGATCGGCGTACCGGCGAACGATACTATCTGGACCAACAAAAGGATCAGCGGCAGCGCCGCAAAATCAGACAACGTGCTGAAACCAAACCTGCCCTTGTATCGCTCCATGACCGGGCCCGATAACCGGTGCACGGCATAGAGCAGGATGAACGTCAGCAGCGAGCCGAACAGGATGCCTTTTACGATGTGACCCAGCACATAATGCCCCATCTCGTGGCCCATGACGAAAAGCAGTTCATCCTCATCCAATGTCCGCAGCGTGTTATCCCAAAGCACGATGCGTTTGGTGTTACCAAACCCGGTGACAAAGGCGTTCAAAGTTTTCGTATCCACGCTTTTGTTCACCTCATAAACGCGCCCGCCCTCGATGCCCGCCCGGCCGGCCAGGGCGAGGATTTTCGCCTCGATCACCTTGTCTTGGAGCGGTTGAAATTTGTTGAACAGCGGGTCGATGAACACCGGCCAGACCAGCATCTGCAAACACAGGCAGGGCACGGCCAGCAATCCGGTGTAAAACCACCATCGGCGCGGACTCTTCCGGATCAGCAACAACGGCACCCACCAGAGGATCAGCCCGCCGCCGAGAAAGATGATCATGTACTTGACCGTATCGCTGATCCATTTGTTGAAGGTCTGGTTCGACAGGCCGTAATCATGCAACCGCACGTACCCGGCGTAGTAATCCAATGGCAGATCAGCCAGGGCGAACAGCAGGGTGAAGGCGCTGAAATAGAGGGCGAAGGTAAAATACCAGTTGTACCCCCGCCGCTGCGCCCAGGTGCGGAGGCGCGCGGACAAGCCGGTGAATAAAAACAGGGCCGGAATTAGCAACTGCCAAAACTGTCGGATGCCCCAGAGCACATTGCCGCTGCGGTAAAAGCTCATCGCCTTCTCGCTGGGCTGCGGTACTGCCACCGGCGATGTATCGCGGGTAACATTCGTCAAAACCCGCTGGGAAATGCTGTTTGTTGGTGCCGCCTGCGCCGATGCCGTCATTGGCGCCAGCCATAAGCCGGTGAAAACCAGTAGAGCGAGCAGCAGGGAGACCTTCATCCGGCGTAAGTGTATTTGTTTAATTTCTCTTTTTCCAATGAAGATGGGGGGCATCTCATCCAGGCTTTGCGGCCAGTGGGGAAAAACCAAAACCGACGGATTGCTTCCCTGACGGGAAATTGATACCAAGCCATGTGCTTGCCATTTCCACCATTGGCCATTTCATCGCCGGCTTTCTCATGATGTATTTGGTGAACTGGCTCGGGTTGATTGGCTGGCGTCGCGCCGCTGACCAGCATTGGACCGAACGGGCGCGATTGCTATATCCGGTGCGGTTTACCGGAAGGATCGGTTTTTTTCTGATCCCGTTTTGGTTGAACTGGATTTGCTGGTGCTTTTTCCCAACGTTTGCCAATGGACCAAAATCGTATTGGCCGCTGGAGACCGGGGCTGCCGCCTTGGGCGCGTTACTGGGCGGCTTTCCCATGAACCGGGAGACGATTCCAAGCCTGGATTTTAAAATATGGTGCAAGCAAACCGCGATCATCATTGGCTTTATTTTACAATATGTGGTCATCATCGTTGTTGCGCTCACGATCATGCCCAACAAGTTCGGATGGCAGGCGCTCGTGGTGACGGCCGGCTGTATTGTCTGCCTCGGCCTGTTGAATTACGGACTGATATGGCGCGTCTTCAGATTGCTGGGTCAGTTACAGCCCGCCGGCGAACGGCTGCAACGGATTGTCGATGCCGCGGCGGCGACCATGGGAAATTTCAAGGTGCGCGCCACTTGGGAAATTAACGTGGTGATGGCCAACGCCCTAGCATTGCCATTCACAGGTGAAATGATTTTCTTGCGCCGTACGCTGGAGATCTGCACGGACGAAGAGATCGCCGCCATCTGCGCACACGAACTGGCCCACTTGACCGAACCCAAACGGGTTCTGGCGGGACGCATGTTCGGCACCATGGCGCTGGTGCCGTTTATCTTTGTGAAACCTTGTGAAGCCACCTTCGGCCTGATCGGCCTTATGATCCCGCTGGTATTCATAGTGTTGATGATCCGATTCAACAAATGGCTGTCCCAAAGGATGGAAAAGCGCGCCGATAATCTCGCCGCCAAACAGCAACTGAACGAAGGGGTTTATGCTCGCGCTTTGGAAAAACTGTATCGCGCGAACCAATCACCAGCGGTCAACGCCAGTGATCGCCAGACGCATCCACACTTGTATGACCGGATGCTGGCGGCGGGCATCACTCCGGATTTTCCTCGCCCTGCCCGCCCCAAACGATGGACAGTGGCCGGCTGGACGTTGCTGATTGGCTGGGCCATGACCATGGCGGTTTCGATCGCCTGGCCGTGGTAATAACCCGCCTCACTTCGGCATTTCCAGCTTCACCTTGCTCGCCACCTGCGCCACATCCTTGTCCCCGCGACCCGACAGATTCACGATGACCAGCTTGTCCTTGCCCAGCTTCGGCGCCCGCACCATGGCCTCCGCGACCGCGTGCGAGCTTTCCAACGCCGGGATGATGCCCTCCAGCCGCGCCAGTTTCATGAACGCCTCCAGCGCCTTGTCGTCGGTGGCGTAGGTATACTCGACACGTTTCGCATCGTGCAGGAACGCGTGTTCCGGCCCGACCGCCGCGTAGTCCAATCCGGCGCTCACGCTGTGCGTGCCCTGGATCTGGCCGTCCGCATCCTGCAAAATATAGCTCCTCGTGCCCTGCAACACGCCGAGCGACCCGCCATGAAACCGCGCCGCGTGCTGCTCCGGCAAAATGCCGTGCCCACCGGCCTCCACGCCGACCATCTTCACGCTCTTGTCCTCGAGAAACGGATAAAATAGGCCGATGGCATTCGACCCGCCGCCGACACACGCGATGAGCAGATCCGGCAGCCGCTTTTCCTTCTCCAAAATCTGCGCGCGCGCCTCGTCGCCGATGATGCGCTGAAAATTCCGCACCATCACCGGATACGGATGCGCCCCGTACGCCGTGCCTAAAATGTAATGCGTATGGCGGATGTTTGTCACCCAGTCGCGCATCGCCTCGTTGACGGCCTCCTTCAAAGTCTTTTGTCCCGCATGCACCGGCACCACCTCCGCGCCGAGCATCTTCATGCGATAAACATTCAACTCCTGCCGCTGGCAATCCACTTCACCCATGTAGATGACGCATTTGAGGCCGAACATCGCACTCACCGTCGCCGCCATGTTTGGACTCAAATGCGTCATCTACATGGGCGCGGTCGATTGCGAGCGCCAAATGCTCAATGTCTACCGGATGAAAATGCTTGGCGCCGAAGTCGTGCCCGTGCACGCCGGCCAAAAGACCCTCAAAGAAGCGGTTAATGAGGCCATGCGCGATTGGGTCACAAACATCCGCAGCACGCATTATATTCTCGGCACCGCCTACGGCGCGCATCCTTATCCGGTGATGGTCCGCAATTTCCAGCGCATCATCGGCGATGAAGCCCGTGAACAGATCCTCAAAGTCGAAAAACGCCTGCCGGACATG